>CAMLGR010000140.1 GCA_946479615.1 uncultured Bacteroidota bacterium
ATGTTTTTTTTATGGGAATAGTAATGGCCAGCGCCGCATTTGAAGTGGGTGATTGCTGGGAAGAGGATACAAAGGACAGACCATTGAATTACCAGGTGGCAACAAAACCGGGCGCTCTATTGCAAAATAAACCGGAAGCAAAGTCGACGGAGGAGATCTTGCACGAAAGTCTTGCCGAACTCAATGCCATGACCGGGCTTGCCAATATTAAAAATGATGTGAACGAGATGGTAACGCTTGTAAAATTTTACCAGGAAACGGGTAAAGATTTTCTCAATAAATTTTCCTTGCATTCTGTTTTCACCGGCAACCCGGGTACGGGAAAAACAACGGTGGCAAGACTGCTGTCACGCATTTACAAAGGGCTGGGTATTCTGGAGAAAGGGCATTTGGTAGAAGTAGACAGGGAAGCGTTGGTGGCCGGGTATGTCGGGCAAACGGCGATCAAAACAAGAGCGAAATTAGACGAAGCGCTTGGTGGCATCCTGTTTATTGACGAGGCGTATGCAATGGCGGGACAGGGATTTTCCGGCAATGATTTTGGAGGTGAGGCCATCGCTACTATCTTAAAATATATGGAAGACAATCGTGGCAGAATCGGCGTGATCGTAGCCGGCTACCCGCATAAAATGCAGGATTTCATAGAAAGCAATCCCGGGTTGCGTAGCCGGTTTGATAAATATTTTAAATTTATGGATTACACGGCCGAAGAAATGTGGACTATCGCTTTGGCCATGTTCGCAGCCGAAAGCGTAACGCCGGATGAAGCTGCATCAACACATCTGAAGAATTATTTAAGCTGGCAATTTGAACAGAGAGATGAAAATTTTGGAAATGCCCGCACCGTGCGCCAGATCGTAGCGGAATGTGTAAAGAATCAAAACTTGCGGTTGGCGGTCATGCGTAAGGAAGATCGCACACCTGAAATGCTGGCTGCAATAATTTTAAATGATGTGAAAGAATTCGATATCAATGATACGGAGCGTGGGGGAGAACGTCAGCGAAGAAACCAGATCGGGTTCAGGCAATAAACCGAAGGGTTGTTCGATAGAAAGAGAACGATGAGATTTCACACGAAATATTTTTTTGTATTCATCCTGATCGGGCTGACCTTTCTCTCTGTCCGGCACTGGGTCGACCGGAAAAGGGAAAGCATACAGGATATAGATATTGTACGGACAGATATAGATGAAGGAGATGCGCATCTTGGCTCGTGGGCGCAAAAGAATGACAACGCTTTGTTGTTGCTTCGTCTCGTGCGGGACGGCAGTTTCCATTACCAGGTGATAAGCCATTCCGGAAAAGATACGTTGACCTATACCGGCCATTATGAGATACTGCCCTTCGTTTCATCGAATAGTGGATTGTCCTTGCCCCGCCTGGTCGCTGTGAGTGATAAGGGAGATACCATCATCAATCATTTTATAGAACTAACCCATGCAACCAGCAGAGATGTGGATGTATTAAAGCTCAACGCGAACGACGATCCCGATGCGCCGGCTATGCTTTTTTACCGGGTAAAACAATAAAGTCATGCGCCGCATTTTTCAACTATCACTGTTTATTATATTGTTGGGTATGATTGCTTGCAGCAATCCTACCAACAAGCGGGCTGTAAGTCTTGACGAATTAGACAGCATACAGGCCCAGGACAAAACTGTTTTGGAATCGTTTACGCCCCGCAGGGGTATGCTTACTGCTAATGAAATAATTGAATTGAGTGATTGCGATAATTTGCCCTGCATACAATTATATATGAAAAACCTTTCCCGCGATTTTGTGTATGGTCAAAAAGGGGAATACTATGCTGCACAACATATCAGCCTGGCAGACACCGCCGGCAATAAACTCACCCTACCAGCATCTACGTTTTACGTGGAGGTGAATCCGCAGGCAACCTGGCGGGCGGCTCATACCGTGCATACGAAGGAGCAATGTGACAGCCTGCTGCAAGAATTTAGTGTCCTTGACTTTCAGTTAGCTGATGGTATGAAAAGTAATGAGCGGCGCTATGTTTCCAAAAAATACGTGGGCAAAACCCTTTATGTGAGGGAGACATTCAGGCCGTGGTATATGAAGGGGTTGTATGATAATAAGGTTACCTGGCCCTGTTATGTATTTGAAGTTTATAAAGATTAATAGTATGTCTGGCAAGACCCCGGGTGTGTAATGGCTTCCTCATATTCGTCAGATTTATTCCAATTTTAAACAGTTACATTATTACAATGGGGATTGACTGTGCCGTCAAATAATAATTCTCAGGCTCCGAAGCATAGGCCGTTATTGTCGTCGTCCTTTTTTTCGTAGGAGATTGACTGGTTCAGGCTACAACAGAGAATCAATAATTAACGTATTGGTGTAACTTAGGAAAATCTCCTAAAATAAGAATTATGCAACCACTGGATTATGATCTGCTGTCGGAAAATTTGTTCTCTGATTACCTGGGTGAGATCACCCCCTGCACACTCAATTTCTCAGGAAGACCGATTAATAACACCGCCTCGGCCTTTTCTGTGGCGGGATGGATACGTGTAACAACGCCAGGTGCTGATCAAACTTTTTTTTCTGCGCCGCAGCAGTTTCGGTTCGGCATCGATTTGAATGGCAAGCTCGTTGCCACTTTCCTGAATACGACATCGCCTGCCGGGGTTAGTAGTGCCGGTCAGATCGTGGACACTGATTGGCACTTTGTCTGCGCGACCTTTGCAGCCACCAATGCCGGCAATCGACTAGCTGTTTTCCTGGACGGGATACCCACCTTTGCCCTATTGACCATGACGGGATCAGGTATGGCGCAGAACTCTTGTTATCTCGGAGAAAACGATATGTCCAGTAATATCGAGATCGCATCATGGGAGATATGGGAACGCGCACTCCTGGATGAAGACCTCGAGATGCCGATGTGGGGCGTACCTGGAGCTGGCGACCAGGACCTGGCCGGGTTGCTCGTGGCGTTTGATTTTGCATCAGAGACGATCGTTTCTTCCAATGCTAACATCTCCTTTATCGCTACGGCGAGAAAACACGTCCGCCCTTGTTTGTATATGACGGGTGGCTCGGCGCCGGTTTCGTCCGCAACCGTGTTCCCGATTGGCAACGCAGGCCCCTGGAGCCTCCTCACCTGGGTAAAGACACCGCTATTTGGCATTAGCGGCGCTCAATTCATTCCCTTCCTGAACTCCGGGCCTGACTATAGAGAATTTTCGTTGCAGATAAATCCGGGTACGGAGGATAACGCAACGACTATAAAAGTATCGTTCAGACCACCTGACCAGGATTCCGAGCCCCTGTTATATGTTTCACACGACTGTACCGAGTGGACGCACCTGGCACTGACCTATGATAATAGTGTACTCAAAATATACGTCAATGGCAACCTTGCCGGAACCTCAAACCAGATAGCACTGACCAACCTTTTTACCAGCGCGATCGTGGGCGCGGGGAGTAATGGGGTGGGTGTGAACTGGTGCGGCTCCCTGCAATGCATGTCTGTCTGGAACCGGGAAATATTGGCAGGCGAGATCGGCACTTATGCCGGCCTGGTGAAGCCGCAGACGGCAGGCCTCTTTGCCTTTTTTCCATTGGTGACGGACACCTATGATATTGTCAAATACCTCCAGTTGAATGCGCAGGGCAGCGGTTCCATCAAAGAGGAAGAGAAATTTTTCTCCGGCAGTCAATCTGTTTTCAAAGAACTGAAGCAGTCAATGCCTGCAAAGGCCGGTGACAGTGTGCTGCTCAACGCGAAGGACTTCCGGGATCTTGCTGCGCAGCATAACATTGAAATACCCGAACGCCCGCAGCCCGCTAGTAAGCCGGATTATGGCGAGGCGCAGGCATTTTTTGACAGCGGCTATTTCAATATTGCCGAACCGTTACGATCAAAGGTCATCGCCGGCTTCGACAGGAATTACCGGCTGGGACAGGAACTGGCGGCGAAGGGCATCCGCACCGGCAGCATTACATTCGAGAATACGGACCAGCACACGGTTTACTATTATCACACGAAAGATGGTCCCGAAGAGATCTATCGAAGCGAAGCGATCCTCTCGCCCTGGGATGCGTACATTGCCCAGATCATTTTAGACAGCCTCGTATTGATGCTGATGCTTCTTGGTATGCACGTGTCGCGGCAGGGTATTTCGGCAATTACCGGGAGATACAATTGGGTGCAGCGGATCCAGGAGGCCGTGGGAATACGTTTATCTAATTTGCCGCCTTCAGATCTGGGAGCTATGGAGGCCCTGCAGGTGGTGGTGGAGACATTGATATCTGTAGGTGGTGCCACGTCCTTCATCTGGAGCGTTGCTGTGGCAACTGACACACCCTGGTGGAGTATCCTGTTCACGGTATTGAACATCGTATTCACCCTCGCTTCGGCATTCATCCCGGCACTCAGTGGAGGGTATTATGCTTTGCGGCTGGTGTTTGTGGCCACGCAGGTTGGGGTCCTGGTGACGGATATAAGGAATAAGCCGGAGGGAGGGCAGGGGTGAGGGTTTGTTGCGGATGAATGAATCAGGGGAGGAACTCGTAGAATGATTGGCAGATGGGAAGGTCGACTTCAGTTTATTCTAATTGTTATTTGGGAAGGCATGAATAGAGTGGGGTTCAATTCTCATTCACTTTCGTTGAATCGTTTTTAGAGTAGCTTATTGTAACCTCGATGAGACTAAATACTTTGTTGGGAATCAAGCGCAATAGAAAAAACCGTAAACTGTTTTTGGGGACTTGCAAACGTGTCAAATACTCTGGTGTAAAAATAATACGAAAAGATAGTACACAGTTAAAAAATTTTATTGCACTTCTTGACTAACTGATTAATGAGATTTCATCCGACGCTTACTAGATTAGGGAACACCTGATCTTATTCAAATAAGAAAGTGAATTTGTTCAGTAAAGACTTCTTCTTTTTATTGTGAAAACAGTATTCGCTTTCCAGAATTCCACATTTTTTCTTTCTTCTTCATTGTCAAGTATGAAGTTATCCATAACCGGCAGATGCTCTCTTATTCCGACATCCTCAAGCATAAGTGCTATAATGTAAAAAGCTTTTACCGTTCTGAATTTTTCTGAAAACGATTGCAAAGCTTCATTCAGCATCCCGTTCGTTACTCCCAGCTTGTCAAACTCTTCAATCCAGTGATCTAAATAAACCGTATTACTTTTTTCCAGTTCCCTGTATTTATAAATTAGTTCTTGTACAATTCCGTCTTTTGTCAGACGAATCTTATTACGCGAATGACTCTCTTTTATTAACGGATAGAATTTTTCGTAGCAAAGATCAGTGGCACCAATACGGAGGCAATCCACTGCAAATTCATAGATCGTATGATCGCTTAAAAGAGAAAGATAGGGTACGAGTGATTCCAGTTTCGTTTGAGTAAGTCTTTCGGGTTCTCCCACATATTTTGCACCGTAGTGCATATCGATACTATTAAAATGTGACGCCAGTAATAAAAGCTGAGCTTTATTCTCATCCGACAAACCGTCTCCTTCCGAAATATACAGGCCATCTAAATTTCTTAGATAAAATTCAGGCATGGGTTGTCCAGGAATAAAGCCCAGTCTTCGTATCTCTTCGTCGGCAAGGTTCCTTGTTGAAGGTGTTGCAATGAACAATGCGGTCTGTATTGCTTTCTTATGGGTCTTAATGCGATCCCAATTAACTGTGAGCAATGTTGATGCATCCTCACTGTTCAAATAAGTCAATAACTCGAGGCCGATAGCCACATCGTCGTAATTTCTTCTAGTGATGCCCCAGTTAAACCAGTCGGAGAAAAACTCTTTTGTTTCTTCATTCCAGATATGGCGTAATGTAAGTAAGTAACCGGGTTTATTTCCAATGATCTTCTTTATAGCAACCGCTGCCGCTTGGTCTCCATGTTTTATCCGCCAGTTTATTGAGCTTTCAAACAATGAGTCTTTTTCTTCCGTGATTTCCCTCAATTTACTGAGTACGATTTCCTCCGGAACGTTCCCGGTCCAGTAACGCCATGCCAGGAACCTTCGCACTGGATGTTCATCAATTTTAGAAAATTCATTTAACAAATATTGAAGTGAAGCATCGCTGATGCGTTGCTGTGTTTTTGACCAATCCCATCTGTTATCCCAGTCATCGTGCCATACATAAGCAGGATCCCGGTTCTTCTCTATATCCAAAACAACCTCGAATGCATCAGGATGATCGATTTTTGATAACAGTAAGGCCAATACGCCCCGCAAAGATTTGTCACTACTTAATTCAAAAAGCAGTGATAGCTGCTCCTCTGAAAAATCCCAATCAAGAGATTTCAGTTGATTATCTATCGTTCTTCCATGCAGTTGTTCAACGATAGGACGCTCTCTGGTATTTTCCGGAATGGATGACCAATATAATAAAGCATCACGCACAATGTCTTTGTTCTGTTTCTTACAACATTTCAGGATAGCCCACAGATAAGCCGCATAATTCTCATAATGCGCATATTTTTTCCAGCTTGTGGTCAATACACTGATCAGTTCGTTCTCTTCCAGAAAACCGACTAATGTATAGCCATACGAAACCGCATCGGGTTTAAACCGATCGGGCAGATGAACTCTAAGGTTTTCGATAATTTGCGAGAGGTGTTTTGCCTTTACATGCGCCAAGATCGTGTTCCACCAGTAGTCCGGCCGTTCGGGATAAAAGTACCTGATGAAAGAAAAAAAACTGATCCCTGAAAACCATATACCATTCCGGAATCTTGCCATTTGCAATTCCGCGCCGTCCGGGAATCTTTTTGTGATTGTATTTATCTCCGGCACATCAAAGCTCATTAAGGTGCCTGCAATTGCGCGGGTCACAGATTTGGGAACGCGATCTTTTGCAATAGCAATACTCCAATTCTCCAGCTTCTTAACTACGAGACTGCGATCAGTAGATTCCACTGGAATATATTTAAGAGAAACATACACAGCAAGCGGATTTGCTTTAGCCAGATGTTTCAGAACATCAATCTGTAATTGACCAGCAGCAAGGCCGGCACCCACCACTTCGGCAAAATAGGGATCCGCTAATATGTCTTCATTAGCAGCATAATCATTCAAAAGCGGGATAACCGCCAGACTCAGTAAATGGTCGTGTACCCTGTCATGGCGAAACAAAGTTTTTCCTGAATCATCGAAGGAAAATAAGGTGCGCTGTGCCGCGATCAATGTTATTATTTTATATTCTTCCGAATCCCGACCGAGCCACTCCACGATATCATCCAGGTGTGGATCCAATAACCGATCTCTCATCATTTCCCTGCATAACAGATTTAGCGACTGATTGACTTTGTACACAGGAAATCCATGCTTATCGTGAATCTGGCGAACAGCATCCACTACATAACTCTGAATTGCTTTGCCCGGAATACTTTCGGAAAAGCTACCGACGCCCCGCAGCAATTGTAAACTAAGGCCGATCAATAACGGATCAAAACCGGTTTGAATTACCAGTGAACGTATCTGCTGCTCTGTCAATTGAGGTAGCCCGTCGTTGATCCTTTGTTCAATGATTGCTTTACAATCGCTAAAAGAAAATCGTCCCAGAGATACTACGGTATAATTCTCCTTCTTTTGTTCTTTATTCTGTAATGAATTCAGATTGCGAGGCCATACGGGACAAAGCAAGGTTATACCGTCCTGTTTTTTCTTTTCATTCCAGGAAATCAACTTATCCAGTATGGCAGTACTATTCGGATATTTATTGATATCGTCAACCACGATAAGGGCACCGGCAAAATATTTTTGAATATCGGTGGGATGTATATAAATTTTGGGAGATTCGGTCTTCAATTGCTGCGTTATAGCATCTTCCAGCGAGACCGCTTTATCAATCGCAGTCGGCTCTAATCTATAAGCTACGATCCCATCTTTTTGCGCGGCTTGCATGTTCTTATAGCAAAATGCACTTTTCCCAAATCCTGATTCTCCTCCCAGCAGATTAACGGTTGTAGAAGATGAGCCTACCTCATCGCTAATCCTTTTTTCCCAAGAAACGTCTGTGAGTTGATCACCCCGCAGATAATAATTTTTGCCATACCGCTCAAGATTATTCTTCGCCATTTCTTCCAATAACGACGCAGAAAGCCGATCGGCATCAATTCCTAATAATTTGTAACGCAGGTATTGTCCTTCAGGCTCAAAATCCAGAAAGGAGACAAAGTGGCGTTGTTCAATGATCCTCACTTTAATAAAACTATCGGTATTGCGAGCATGAACTTTGTGATGCAACGATTCATCAACGCTTCTGTTATAAACCAGAAAAATGATGAACTGATAATCCGGATTGGATGCATACATTTCACCCGCCTGGTTAATTCCTTTGATCAAGTCGCCCTTCGGTGTTGAAGTTGCATCCCCTTCATATAGCCATTTGGTGGAAAGATTACTTGCATTTGTGGTAATATGAACGGTAGCCAGATGCCTGCTATCCAGATAACAGAAACCATCCGATAATGATTTGATCGCTTTTCCTGCATCGTTAATGCCCGTAGGAATAAAGCCTGCCAGTTCCGGTACCATTTTTTGCAATACCGGTCCGCAGCATCTTTCAAATGCCGTACCATCCATTTTTTCCAATACAGTTGCAGTAGGCTCCATTTCCAAATTCGTTTACCCGAAAATAAATGCTCACTTCTGCCGCGCTTCGAATATTGAGATCCAGAAACTTGCATAATAAGCATATTGCAATTTACTGAATTGGACTGACGATGTTTATTTGACTAAACATTAAAAATCACGAAATTAGCCTTAAATTGATAACGATAACCAGCAATATGGACCAAGTCAGAAAAATGGCCATTCACGAAGCTAGCCACACGATCATCGCAAGGCTTTTTCAGGATTATCTCGACCTTCAACAGGTGACAATATGCAGAAAGATGCTGAGTGGTGAAACAGAATCTGATAAGATTGTAGCAGCCAATTCCGGCAATATGAAAAGATATGACCCGGAAGCTTATATGGCCTATGGCATTACTAATCTCGCAGGAATTATCGGGCAAAATATCGCGGCTGAAGAAAGGGGGGCGTTTGTAGCGAGGAAAAAAGAAATACTCGATCATCCCGATTCACTCGATAAAGAATTCGGGGGAAAAGATTTTCAGGAATTCTTTAATACTCTTTCAGTGAATCATCATCGGTACAAGCTGGACCAATTGGGATATCAGCAATTTTGCCTTGAATTCCTGATAGACTTTCTTACGATACCAGAGGTATGGGAAAGTGTAGAGAAATTCGCGGGTACAATTTTAGACAAAGAAGACGAGAAAATGGGAGCGCCGGAACTTTCTTCATTTTTTGCCAGTAGCGGGTATGATGATTTTCTGAAATCAAATGGACAGGAATTTTTAGGGAGAATAATGTATAAGGAAACTAACGACTATACTGATGAGAAAAAATAACTATTGAATAGTAGTTGGTTACTACAGATAGAAAAATAAAACAGTAATGAAAGATGCCATTGATATGGAAGATTGGGGTCTTACCAAAGAAGACATACTGGAACTTGAGAAAGAGGGCGTTTTTGTAAGAATCCCTGACTTCTATTATAAGTATTCACGCATTAATGACAATTTTCTCGCATCGGTCCGGGAAAATTATTTCTGGTTATCCAAACCAACAGACTTTAATGATCCATTTGATGCAAGAATTTTGCTTGACACAGATAATTCAGTAGAAGAAATAGATCACCATATCAGTAAAATATTTGAAGGCTCGGAGCTGAAAGAAGATGCAAGAAGGATTTATCGTGATCTGAGAACCTCTCATACGGCCCTATTTCATGATTTTATCAATGTACCTTATCTAAATATGGTAGGAAGTATCGGAATATGTTGTTTTACTCATACGCCCTCCAATTTATTGATGTGGGCTCATTATGCGGATAATCATAAGGGAGTTTGCATTAAATATAATTTTTCAAAGGAAGAGTATATCTCTTCCATATTATATCCGGTTGATTATTCGACCGACTATCCAAGAGTGAAGTTTGTGGCAATTAACAACCCGGGCATTTATGAACAGATATTCCTGACCAAATCCGAGGATTGGAAATATGAAGAGGAATGGCGGATCGTACAAACCAAACACCTAAGAGGTGTGGAAGGTAATGATACGGAGCCGACAAATTACGGGAGGCTGGCCTTTCAAAAAGACGCAATAGTGGAAGTTTTTTTGGATGCCGTACGTCCGAAGAGGATATTCAACGGGTGATTACGGTATTCAAAGAATCCGGATATTCTTCGGTAGTTTTTAAGCAGGCTTTTATGGTCGATTTTAAGTTTCAAGTGGATTTCAAGGAAATTGCGAATATAATTTTATAGGAAAAATCATCACGACGGTAATTGTTGTAGTCAGATGGTATATCAGAAATAAGCAGGTTCCGGAATTCATAGCCACATGGGAAGGAATGCATCCTGTTTATAAGGAAGGATTATTCGGGGAATTGTTTTCGAAGCCCATAAGGGAACCCAATGAAAAGTATCACACGCTTGATTTTGAAAGTCAGCATTACACGACCTACATCAATGTCGGATTGTGGCGCAGCATTGAGGATTTTGACAAGGCCATCGGAGCCATGATACCCGGAAGAGATAAACATCCTAAAAGAGGCGAGGATCCAAAGAAGAGGAATAAAGAATTAATTGAAGTTTACGATTTCGAGTATAAGCTCTGGGAAAGAATCGTTATGGAAGTAGAAAAGATGCGCGGCGGAGACTGGAAATTGCCTGATGCTGATTTCTGAAACGATGATTCCATGCATTCACGGCCATATTTTTAATCTCTCATCAGGTATTCAAATAAGGATTTTTTCTCTTCATTTGTCGCAAGGGAGTGAATACTGGTGTGTATATATTTTCGTTCCGGAATTGACCGGGAATATAGCCTCGCGTAAACAGTCAAGGCATCCAGCGTTAGTGAGATGTAATTAAAACTAGTCTGGTAGATTTCATCATAGGACGAGAAATCGGGAGAAGGGAAGGTTTCCTTGTATTCTTTGTTCAGATCAGGCTTGCTTCAAAGACGGTAATGGTCTGCCCCTCTGTAATTCTTTGTTTAGCGGTTGAAACCAGTCCATACATCTGTTCCCGTGAGAATGTATTTTCTGTCTCCTGCAAACTGACCCCGGTTACGATATCATTAGAACCAACGGCGATTCCCATGACCAATAATTCTTCATTAGAACCTTTGCTTAATATCTCCAATGCAATTTTCTGAACTTTCTCATGATTGGTAAGACGATAGTCAATTGTCCTGTCTGCTTTGCGACCATATGCTTGTCCAATATACATGACTTCAAGATCGGTCGGTAGTGGTTCGGTTACCGACTCGCCAACAGAGTCTTCCTTTAACAAATACAGGTAATTGTATAACACGAAATCTCTGACGAGTATATCTTTTCTCTCACCCTCATCAATATTGAAAAAACCGTTCTCAAATCCATGTACCAGAATGGTTCGAGGTATGCTCACTGAAAAGGAAACTCGCTCATGCCTACACGATAAAGTATATAAGTGTATTGACTGAACACCATCGCCATGATTTACCAATTCATCGAAATAAATCTTCTTGCGTTTCGCCAGCAGGTATACATGAGACTTTATATCCCGCAATACATCAGATAAGTGTTTATCCCCTAGGTTTACCGGGTCGAATAGAACACCTTTTTCAGAGTAGAAGTTTAAACCTACTTTCCAATTCATAACAAATGATTTGCTAATAATATACAGGACCTTTCGGAATTGTCAAGAAATTTCGCCTGACAATAATTTTTCTTGTTCAAAATCTAAAAAAGTAGATTTCTATAGTCGTTCAAAGAATCGAATTTTTTCTGGATATCACTATGTTGTGTAATTAAAATTGAATTCCGTAAACAAAACTGTAAACGAATTGACCAAAAATGAGTCATATTAAATAAAGAAACCCTCCGAAAAGGGCTCAAAATCAAAGAAATAAAATTTTAAAAATTAGCTAGTAGCCTCGACAGGAATCGAACCTGTATCTGGAGCTTCGGAAACTCTTATACTATCCATTGTACTACGAGGCC
>CAMLGR010000141.1 GCA_946479615.1 uncultured Bacteroidota bacterium
ATCATCTCTCGAAGCATTGCAACTCCGGTATCATTTGCTGGAAAATTTCGAGACAGCGCTTACCGTCAAAGATGAAAAAGAATTACAACGAAGGATGAATATCGTGATCGTTGGCGGCGGACCTACCGGAGTAGAATTATCAGGCGCTCTGGCAGAGATGAAAAAATATGTATTGCCTAAGGACTATCCCGACCTGGATTTTTCCAAAATGAATATTTATTTACTGGAAGGAAGTGATAAAACACTGGCGGCGATGAGTGAAAAATCAGCGGATGAATCCTGCCGGTACCTTAGCAAACTCGGTGTGCAGGTCATGACAAAATCACTGGTAAAAGAATATGACGGCAAGGAAGTATTGTTACAGGATGGAAAAACAATACCCGCAGCGATCGTGATATGGGCTGCTGGTATTAAAGGAAACGTACCGGCAGGTATCGATAAAGATCTTATAGTAAGAGGTAACCGGATAAAAGTCGATCGTCATTCATTGGTACAGGGTACCGATAATATTTATGCCATTGGTGATTTAGCTTATATGGAAGAACCGGCTTTTCCTAATGGACATCCGCAACTGGCGGCTGTAGCCATACAGCAGGGTGAAGCGCTGGCGGAACATTTAAAAACCGTGGAGCGGAAATCAAATAAGTTTTATGAGTTTACTTATAATAATAAGGGAACCATGGCAACCGTAGGACGGAATAAAGCTGTAGTGGATATTCCCAAACCGAAATTGCATTTCAAAGGATTTATCGCCTGGATGATCTGGATGACGTTGCACTTATTCCTGATCCTGGGAGTGAAGAACAGGTTCTTTGTATTTCTTAACTGGTTGTATAGTTACTTTACTTATGATCAGAATCTACGGCTTATATTCCGTAATGATCATGAAATGAAAAAATAAGCATGGAAGGTAAGTCAACGAAGATCTTTCTGACAGCAGAATGGAGGAAATTGATCATGGCGAATTATAAAGTGCCGCCAGATACGCTGATTCCTTTTTTACCAGCACATACGGAACTGGACCAATGGCAGGGTGATTATTATGCGAGCCTTGTTGGATTTATGTTTGATAAGGTAAAATTAAAAGGCATTGCGGTTCCTTTTCACAGGCGCTTTACAGAAGTCAATCTTCGTTTTTATGTGCGTTACCGGGAAGGAGACAACTGGAGAAGAGGCGTTGTATTTGTAAGCGAGATCGTACCTAAAAGAGCGATCGCACTCGTAGCCAATACCATTTATAAAGAACGATATGCCGTGTGCCGGATGCGGAATCATGTATTGGATTATGAGGAGGAAATAACCGTAGGTTATCAATGGAAAAAGAAAACCTGGAACAAAATTGAAGTGGTAGCCGATAGCAAACCGGTGCCATTGATAGCTGGCAGCAAGGAAGAATTCATTACCGAGCATTTCTGGGGTTATGCCCGCAGGAATCAACTTGACACGGTTGAATATCATGTAGAGCATCCGCGCTGGGATATTTATACGGTAAAAAACCATACCATCGAGTGTGATTTTGGAAGAATGTATGGCAACTCATTTTCGTTCCTGAATGAAAGTAAACCGGCTACGGTATTTATGGCGGAAGGATCACCGGTAAGGATATTTGATAAACAGATCATCAGATAATCTGTGTGTGTATTTCTAAGTTCCTATGTGTCTATGTGGTAACAACTAAGCGGGTTAGTCTTAGTTCATGCACAAAGTTTAATTGATAAGCAATTTCTTCAGAATCTTTTTTGCCCGTGAGTGAAAGGCGGGCGTTTCATGATCCCAGCGTTCTTCAATAATAAGTTTGAGTTCATTTTTAATTTCAGGATACTGGGGAAGGAGATTTTCAAGTATCGTCAGTGAGAAGGCTTTCACAGCGACCGTTTCTTCATGAGATTGTATATATTCAAAACATTGATTCATGATGGTGCCATGATACCGTGCAGGAATCGGAATTCCTTCAAGGATGCGCACTGTATTTCTTTTAATCGCCGGGTGAAGATCTTTACGTTGCAGATTTTTGATCAGTTTCCCGAAATGTTTACGGATCAACGATGGATGAAGCCTTGCACAATAGCTCAACGGCCAGCCGGCGCGTTGTGTAACGCGGTATTCATCCTGAAGAAATAAATCCAGTAATTCATCAAACCTGGTTTGCGATTGACCAACCCAGGCGATGATCTTATCGGTTTGCGATTTGGAATGTTCCGCCAGGATGGTTTGTCTGAGATTCATGGGACAAATTTCAAAATAATCGATCTGAATACGATTGGGAAGTTTTTGGACCATATCCCTTTCAGTTCGGATCATCTTTTTCCTATAATTTATATTATGTTAAATAATACACGCTCGCAGTAAAAACAAAACCGCCTGCTTGCGCCAGCATGAGAACTTTGGGTCACGTCATTAAAATTCAAAAGCCTGTGGTCAGTATACTGACCACAGGCTTTTGAATTTTAATTTGAATTTCTTATTGCTTCAACGTATCATACAAATCATTCCATTTCTTCGATTGTGCTTCCCATTTGGCTGCTTCAGCCGGGACTTTCGCGGCCTGTACCCTTTTGAAATTGTAGATATCGCCCAGGTAACCGGCTACTTTACGGTATTGTTGTTTCTGTGCCCCCGTCAATGTTTTCTTTGACATGATCTCAGCAGCTTTCTCATACGGCTCTCTTGCTTTATCAAAAGCATCGCCATATTGCTTATCCAGCTCATCCCTTTTTTGAAGATCAGCTTTTGAAGGCTGCGTACCCGGCTTGGTACGTTTTTTCATATCTTCTACGAATGCAGACCTGTCATCGTTAACCTTGTCGGCTTTATCGATAAAATGATCGCCCATGACCAGGAAAACAGTTTCATCATCTGGTTTGGCCGTAGCTGCTTTATTCAGAGCAGCAATCATTTTTGTTTCGTATTCTTCTGCATTAGCCGGTGGCTGACCACCTGTTTTAGGGTGCAGCGTATCATAAAGTAATTGTGCTAATGTAACATTGGTCTTATAATCATTCGGATCTTTTGCCAGTACATCTTCCAGCGATTTCAGCTTGGAAGCGAAATTATCCGAAAGCCCATAGGCAAAATCCGTTTTATCATACGTAAAATATTCGCTTTGGGGATACATTGCCTTACCCATTGCTTTATATTTTTCAAACGCCGGCATATCATTGGCCTGGAAACTATGCACTACCAGGAAACGATAAATAAATTCATTTCCGTTTCCACCTACTTTATTATCGGCCAAACGTGCATAATATTTTGCAGCTTCTTCTTTATTACCGCTGTTTTCAGCAGTGTAAGCCGCCAGGATGTTCACGGTCGTATCAAATGGAGTATTCAGCAATTGCTTTGCTCCTAACAGATCAGAAATAGAAACCACTTCTTTGAATTTTGCAAAAGACGGTTCCCAGCGGGAAGCCTGGTAGTCTTTATATCCTTTATTGAAAAGAACAGTATAAAGATTGATAGGACCTTCTTTATATACCAGGTCCTTCATCAGGTTATAATCAGGACCATCCATTTCTTTATACTTTGCAAAAGCAGCCTGCGCATCGGCGACTAATTGGTCTCCCTGCGGAGTGTTCGCTACAGCGCTGTCGGATGCGAGTGCAGCATAAATAGCTGTCTTCAGGATGTAGGCATCTGGTTTGGAAACAAATTTTGCATTGGTCATCCTTTTATCAAGGTCCTCTTTGGCCTGTTTATATTTCCTCAGCAAAATGTTATCGCTGATGTCTTTATAATTTTGTGCCTGGACAAACAAAGCAAGCATAACCGTGGCCAGGAAAAATGCGGTTTTTTTCATCGTAAGTTTTTATTTGACTTGAAGTTTAGAATACTAATTTATGTTATTCTGTTGGATTGCCCTCTAATGATGGATTTTCACCCTGTTCGGTTGCGTTATCCTCTGTGCCTGTTGTTCCTGCATCTGTACCCGCCTCAGGCACAGCCTCATTTACTACGGCGTCGACATGCTGGTCATCCAGTTTGGTGATCGCTGCGATCTCATCTCCTTCATCCAGGCGGATCAGTTTCACTCCCTGGGTTGCACGTCCCTGCTCGCTGATATCGGCTACTTTCATCCGGATAGTGACACCGCTTTTACAGGTGATCATCAGATCCTGGTCCTCAGCCACATCGAGCATACCAACAAGGCTTCCTGTTTTATCGGTGACATTGATCGTCTTCACTCCCTTTCCGCCGCGGTTCGTGAACCGGTATTCATCCACTTTTGTCCGTTTACCAAATCCTTTTTCGCTTACTACCAGTACGGTTTTATCAGCATCTGTTACAGGATTGATACAGGTCATTCCTACTACTTCATCATTATCATCATCTACTTCAATACCAGCTACACCGATAGCGCCACGACCGGTTGCTCTTACTTTTTCCTCGGAGAAACGGATAGCACGGCCACTCTTCACTCCCATCATGATCTCGCAATTACCATCCGTCATCTTGGCTTCGAGCAATTCATCGCCTTCCACAATGGTGATCGCATTCACGCCGGTTTGTCTCGGGCGGCTGAAATCTTCCAGTTCTGTTTTTTTAATAATTCCTTTTTTGGTACACAGAACGATATTGTGCGATTTTACAAATTCTTCATCTTTGAGATCCTTTACATCGAGGATGGTTCTTACTTTATCATCAGGCGGCAGCTGCATTAAATTCTGGATCGCTCTACCCTTGCCTGTCTTCTCTCCTTCCGGGATTTCGTATACATTCAACCAGTAACATCTTCCTTTTTCTGTAAAGAAAAGCATGGTATGATGCGTGGAAGCCACGAAAAGATGTTCGATATAATCTTCATCCCGTGTTTTACCACCGATCACTCCCCTGCCCCCACGACGTTGTGAACGGTATTCATCAGCCGGTGTACGTTTGATGTAACCGAGATGAGAAATGGTGATCACCACATCTTCTTCCTTCACCAGGTCCTTTATTCTTACTTCGTTATCGAGATAAGTGATCTCTGTTTTTCTTTCGTCGCCGAATTTTTCTTTTACTTCCAGCAATTCTTTTTTGATCACATCATAACGCATGCCTTCGTTGGCCAGTAATTCTTTCAGGCTGGAGATGAGTGTCATCAATTCATCATATTCAGCTTTGATCTTTTCGCGTTCCATGCCGGTCAACCGTTGCAAACGCAATTCAAGAATGGCTTTGGCCTGGATCTCATCCAGCCCCCATCCTGCATTGATCAGGTTTTCTTTGGCTACATCCGGCGTTGTGGAATTGCGGATCAGGGCGATCACTTCATCGAGGTGATCGAGCGCGATCAGGTATCCTTGCAAAATGTGCGCCCTTTTTTCAGCTTCTCTTAATTCATATTGCGTACGGCGCACGATCACTTCATGGCGGAACTCCACGAACTCACTGATCATGTCTTTCAGGTTCAGTGTGCGGGGTCTTCCTTTTACAATCGCAACATTGTTGATACCATAAGAAGTCTGCAGATCGGTGAGTTTATACAGTTGGTTGATGATAATATTGGCTACTCCATCTCTTTTCAGATCAATGACCAGCCTTGTACCTTCTTTGTTATTTGATTCGTTATTGACATGGGCAATTCCTTCAATGATCTTTTCATTCACCAGTTCACCGATCCTGTTGGTCAGTGCATCTCGGTTGACCTGGTAAGGCACCTGTGTAATGATGATCTGTTCGCGCCCGCTTGGTTTGGCATCCACATGAAGTTTACCACGCAATACCACACGACCGCGACCAAAGTGCATAGCGGCTTTCACACCTTCCATACCGTAGATGATACCACCGGTCGGAAAATCGGGCGCTTTAACAAATTGCATCAGTTCTTCGATCGAAATATCGCGGTTATCAATAAAAGCGATGCAACCATCGATGACTTCAGCAAGATTATGCGGCATCATATTCGTGGCCATACCTACGGCGATACCACTGGAACCGTTTACCAGTAACTGGGGGATGCGGGAAGGAAGAATGGTTGGTTCACGTTCCGAATCATCGAAATTGAGCTGGAAATCGACAGTGTCTTTATTTAGATCGTCCAGCATATTTTCTGCCAGGCGCTCCAGTCTTGCTTCGGTATACCGCATCGCTGCCGGTCCGTCGCCATCCTGGTTACCAAAGTTTCCCTGGTGATCGATGAGGGGGTAACGCATATTCCATTCCTGCGCCATACGCACCATCGCATCGTATACGGCCGTATCTCCATGCGGGTGATACTTACCCAGCACTTCCCCGACAATACGGGCCGATTTCTTAAAAGGTTTGTTGTAATGTATGCCCAGTTCATTCATCGCATACAGGATGCGGCGGTGTACGGGTTTCAATCCATCTCTTACATCGGGAAGGGCGCGGCCGACAATAACCGACATCGAATAATCGATGTACGCGGTCTTCATCTGCTCTTCAATGTTAACGGGAATGATACGATTGCTATCATTCGTTTCCAGTGGCTGAAGATTGTCTTCCATTGCTGTTTTTCTTAAACTGAATTAGGTGATAAGGGCTGTTTGTTTACTGGCTGAACGCCTGCTAAAATAAGGCCGGAACAGCACCTCAAAAAAGCGCTTTTTGAAGGCTCGCAAATCTACCTTTTTTGGGGCTCAAAACCTGATAATACAGGCTGTTTTTTGGGGTAGTTTTCCACGATTGTGGATAGTGGAATTTGAGTGTTTAATGGCTGCAGGATTGAATGGTTTCAGGGCTCAAAGATTTAAAGATTTAAGGGTTCAATGGGTTAACAGTTTTACTCGTCTTACGGGTTGACCGTGTAAGAACCTCAAAGCCATTCAACCTTTCAACCCTTAAACGTTAAACCATTGAACCCTCAAAGCTTTACACCTATTATAACATCCCTTTTACACTTACCGGCACATATTTTTCGTTATTTTGACTTAATCTCAAAGAGAAAGAAGATGGCGAGTTACCTGCTGTTGCGAAGTAATAAAGAAACCGGTCCATATAACCTGGACGATCTCGTTAAGGTAGGACTGAAACCCTATGATCTCGTTTGGGTGCAGGGAAAAAGCGCTGCCTGGCGTTATCCCAGTGAAGTGGAAGAACTGAAGCCCTATGCGCCTACTGTCGAAGAACAACCTTACGACCGGTTTTATAAGAAAAACACAACCCCTGCCAAAGAAGAAACAATAACACAGCAACCTTCCTATCAAAAGACAGAGCAACCCACTTACCAGAAAGCAACCGTTGCAGCCGAAGAAGAACAACCCCTTTTCGAAGAGAAATACGCAAAATATATTCCCAAAACATCCGTTTTTGTAACACTCCCCGGGCAGAAAAGTGCTGTGGCTGTACAAAAGCCTCCGGTGAAAGAACCAGTGCCCGTATCGGAACCTACCATCCTGGTAACAGAAAATCCCGTGGCCCAGGTTAAATACTCCCAGCCACTCGATGAGATCAAGGAGATGTATGTAAAGACCCTCCAGGATCGCAAACAAAAGATTGCCCGCAAAAGTTTTTTGCTTTCCAGCCTGAAAAAAGCCGGTGTAATTGCAGGGCTTGTCCTGTCGGGATTATTGGCCGGCTATTTACTGAAATCAAATTCAGGAAATAAACCAGTAACCGCTAACCAGCCGGCGCTTGCCAATCCTGTTGTGCCTTCAGGTGCAGTAGCGCAAACACAGGAAGTTATTTCCACTCAACAAAATGCAGTTCCACCAGTTACTATTAATACTCAACCGGCAGAGCCAGCCACTGAAAAAAACACATTACCCCCGGCTGCAATCGAACGGTTGCTGAAAGAAGAACAAAAACAATATCTCGAAAGCAAATCAAAGAAAACACCTGTTGAAGCATCTCTGCCTGCCAATCGCAGTTTTGAACAGCAACAACCGGCCAGGTCGATAGAAAACAATCCCGTTACCGGTGAAAGAATGCGCCAGGTAAGAAATGGCGCAAACACCAATATACCATCTGACAATAATACAAGCGATACAAGACAAGTTGTAAAACCCGGTCGCAAAACCGGTTTGGAGAGACTGGTATCTGTCAGTAGCAACGATTACAAACGTGTTGCATTCGGTGGTATCCGCAACCTGGAACTGACCGTTACCAATGATTCAAAATATACGCTGGATAAAGTAACAGTGGAGCTACAATATTTAAAGCCTAATGAATTACCATTCCGCACAGAGACCGTACAATTTCATACGGTATCTGCCAACGGGTCTTCTACTCTCCGCATTCCCGATACCAATCGTGGTATAAAAGTGCTGTACAAGATTGTAGATATACAGTCGATGCAATCGGAAACCGCTTTATCGGGATTTTAAAATAAGCAATAAGGAACAAAAAATAAGGAATGAGAAAGTAGCTGTATTCAAGCTGTTACTTCCTCATTCCTTATTTTTTGTTCCTTATTGCTTATTTCTATCTTTTCTTCGTCAACGGTATATACACACTAACCTGGCCAACACCATTCTTAAAATCAGGGTCGATACCGGACACCGATTCAAAATCACCCACCTTGGAAATACCCACACCATAACGTGCACCGATCCCCAGGCCGCCTTTTGTTTTAAATCCCAATCCTCCCAGCAGGGAAAGATCGAGGTCTTTTGCAAAACTGGAAATGGTCTGGTTATCTACATCTTCACTGATCTTAAATCCAACCTGTGGACCTGCTTCCAGGAAAAAACCACTGGCAAAACGATATTGAACCACAACTGGTACAGTTACATAAGTCACTTTCCAGTTATAAGAGCCCGACACACTATCGATCTTGGCACCCTGTGTAGAGATCATCAATTCGGGCTGGATAGATAAATTGGCGATCGGGAAATTTAGATATGCACCGCCATGAAAACCGATTAATGCCTTCTTTTTCACTGCATCAAAGTCACCCCCGGTAAAATTGCTGATATTGGCCCCGGCCTTGATACCAAACTGAACCTGTGCAAACGACATGGTTGACGACAACACAAAAGCAATGACAAGTATTTTTTTCATAAAAGATTTTTTAAACTTACTGCATATTATATGCCTGATTTGTTAAAGCCGGGCATTTTTTAAAAATCCCGCCATCATCTGTATTGATTAAGGATATTTGCGGTATGAAACAGATCCTTCTATTCGGTGCAGGAAAGTCAGCGACCGTACTGATCGACTATCTTCTTTCCCATGCTAAAAAAGAAAACTGGACACTGGTCCTCGTAGATGCCAACCTTGACCTGGCCACCAGTAAACTGAACGGATCTTCCTATGGACAGGCGCTTTCATTTGATGTAACGGACAAAACACAACGGGCCGCCTGTATCAGCCAGGCCAATCTTGTTATTTCCATGTTGCCTCCTGCTCTTCACCTGGAAGTGGCCAAGGATTGTATCGAATATTCCAAACACCTGCTGACGGCATCCTATACCGATGAAACATTAAAAACATGGCAGGAGGAAATAAAAAACAAGGATCTTCTTTTTTTATGTGAAATGGGATTGGATCCGGGCATTGATCACATGAGCGCTATGAAAATAGTGAACAGGATCCGCAATAAGGGGGGAAAAATCACCTCTTTTCAATCGCATTGCGGGGGATTGGTTGCCCCCGAAAGCGATGACAATCCCTGGCACTATAAGATCAGCTGGAACCCGCGCAATATCGTATTGGCTGGTAAAGCTGGTGCGCATTACCTGGAAAACGGACAGGATATAAAATTGGATTATCATGAATTATTTGCAGCTGATAAAACAGTAGATGTACCCGGTATTGGTTTGCTAAGCTGGTATCCTAACAGGGATTCCCTTGCTTATACTTCGTTATATGGCCTGGAAGATGTGCCCACGTTTATCCGAACCACCTTACGTCATCCCGATTTTATGTATGGCTGGAAAAATGTGATCGATCTGAAACTGACAGATGAAACACTGCAGTATGACAGCGACGGAAAAACATTGGGAGCCATTTTCAAACAACACATGGATAACAATGGTTTCGGAGAATGGCTGCAAAAGAAATTGCAGGAACGTTTTTCAAAATCAAAGGATATGCTGGAAAACCTGATGAAACTGATCGAACTAGAAGATGAAGTCAGTACGCAGGGAGAAACGGTTCCCGAATCGTTTATTGCTGCAGATGAAAGAGGCAACCTCGAAGAAGTGGAGATCAGCCAGGTGAAAAACCGTGGCGCTGCTTATCTCGCTCATACCATGCACGAAGCCAACCTTACCCTGAAACAGCTTTTTTACCTGGGCATGGATGATATGGAAACAATCGTGAATCGTGGGCTGTGCAGCCCGGCCGATATATTACAGTTTGCTGTCGAAAAAAAACTGGCCCTGCTGCCGGAAGATAAAGACATGATCGTTATGCTGCATGAATTTCAATATGAAAATGATCACGAACAATCAACTATTAAAAGCTCTCTCGTGGTAAAAGGTGAAAACAGTTTACATACTGCTATGGCCAAAACGGTAGGATTACCACTCGGGATTGCTGCCAAATTATTATTGAATGGTCAACTGACTTTACGCGGTTTGCAAATACCCACTTCCAGAGAAGTCTATGAACCGGTATTACGGGAATTGGAAGAATATGGTATTGTTTTCCGGGAAGAAGAGAGATAATTGGCAATCATGAGTTATGAATTATGAATTACTGGCTACAATGGACAGACTTCAATTCATAATTTTTAATTCTATTTATACTTCCTTATCAATTCCATCAACTCCTTCACCCCTTCCGTGGCTGGTTTCTCAATACTGGTAAGATTACGAAGGGCCGATGTGTATGGTATCTTTTTATCCATAATGAATTTCGGAACATGCGCCGCCACGAAATTCACCAATCCCGCGGCCGGGTACACGACCAATGAAGTGCCCGCTATTACAAACAGGTCGGCATTTCTAACAACCGGGATCGACATTTCCATCATAGGCACAGCTTCTCCAAACCATACGATATGCGGGCGTAATTGTGAACCATCGGCAGCGGTATCACCCAATTTCATATCGCCGCGTATTTCATAGATCGTTTCTTCATCGCTATCACTCCGCATCTGGAATATTTGTCCATGAAGGTGAAGTACATGGCTGGAACCAGCGCGTTCATGAAGATCATCGATATTCTGTGTGATGATCGTAACATCAAAATCTTTTTCCAACTCCGCCAACCCATAATGCGCCGCATTAGGTTTTGCATCGGTTACATTCTTCCGGCGCATATTATAGAAATCCAGTACCAGTTGCGGATTTCTTTGCCAGGCATCCGGTGTGGCTACTTCCATTACTTCATACCCTTCCCATAACCCATCGCTGTCACGAAATGTTTTCAACCCGCTTTCGGCACTGATACCAGCGCCCGTGAGCACAACCAGTTTCTTTTTTGTTAAAGACATACTTTAAAAATGAAACAGCAAGGTAGGAATTATCTAAGGTAATAGAATGAGTAGAACACGGATAGAATTGGATGAACGGATAATAAATAGATTTGGCGCTTTATAGAAGATATCCACTTTATATCCGTCCATCCAATTCTATCCGTGTTCTACTTTTCCTTTATCAACTAAAAACAGGAATTGATGCAGAATGCCCGTTATCCGTAGGAGACTAATTAAGAAAGGTTTCACACACCCGGCGGTGCATGAAACCTTTCTTTAAAAATGAAGTTTATTTTTCTCCTGCGAGTTCCATGATCACTTTCCATTCGGCTTCTGATACGGGTTGCACAGAAAGACGACCGATACGTACCAGCGCCATATTAGCCAGGCGTTTGTCTTTTTTAATTACTTCGAGCGAAACAGGATTTTTTATTTTTTTATACGGCTGAAGATCCACCGCAGACCAATCATCTTTTGTAGAAGGGTCCTGGTAAGCCTCTTTTTTAATTTTGGCAATACCAACGATGGCCAACCCTTCATTACTATGATAGAACAGCACTTCATCTCCTTTTTTCATAGCACGAAGGTGAAGACGGGCCGCATAATTTCTTACGCCATCCCAGGTCGTTTGTTTGTCTTTCTCCAATTGTTCGAAACTATAAACAGAAGGTTCTGATTTTACAAGCCAGTATGCCATACGATGATTATTTGTTTTCAGA
>CAMLGR010000142.1 GCA_946479615.1 uncultured Bacteroidota bacterium
AATATCTCTTGTCTTTTGTAAAACAGAAAAAGGCATTATTTTTTTTCCATTATAATTACCGCTATCGAGCTGGAACATCAGCCAATGCGATAGATCATTGACACTACTGATAATACTGGCAGCAGGACCCAGGTTATCCCATTGATCATAAGGTACCCGTTGCAGGGTGCCGGTATAACTGGTAGTATATGGTTTCGCTACATTTTCCCTGGATTCCATTCCCCTTGAAATAGTAGTTGACCTCGTCATCTGCAGCGGCGTAAGAATGCTGTCCTGTACATATTGCTCCCAGGTTTTATCGGTTACTTTTGAAATGACTTCTCCTGCCGTCATAAAGCAACTGTTGCAATATCCATAATCCTGGCGGAAAAATCCGACCGGTCTCAGCAATCGCATTTTCTTCATGATCTCACTGCGTGTCAGTGTGCCATTCCAGAAGGTAAAATCACCCTGGAATGTTTTAGTGCCGATACGATGGCTTAGCAGGTCCCTGATCGTAACAAGTTCGGTGGACGTGGGTTCATATAGTTTGTAATCGGGAAAATAACGGGTGATCTTATCATTCAGCGAAATCTTCTTATCATATTCCAGTTGAGCGAGTGAAGTGCCGGTAAATAATTTGGTATTACTCGCGATCATAAACAAGGTGTTCTCATCCACCGGTGTTTTGCTGGTAATATCACGTACACCATATCCTTTGGCTACGACTACTTTTCCATCTTTTACGATCACAATAGCCAGGCCGGGAATATCCCAGTCCCTGATACCGCGTTTAATATATTTATCGAGACTGTCCCTCACAAAAGAAGGCGATTTTTGAGCAGTAGCCTGGAAGAGAAAACTGAGAAAGGATACAAAAAACAGGGAATAACGGACTGTCTTCCTGATACGAGTGGATGGCATATAAATGTGATTATGGAATGAAAATAAAGAAAATTATCTGTTTGCCGGCAGCTTCCCGTTGCCGTTTATCCATTGTTAAAATATTCATACAGGTATATGGAAAGCCAGGTTGGTGATACAGGCTACGGAAGGAACCTGTATTTTCGTGGATATTCAACTCATCAGCATGCAAAAAATAGTAATTCTCTTTGTCTTGTTATTGGTAAATATCGCGGTTTTGCAATCCCAGGGCATTTCCCTCAACGATTCCACGATAACCTATAAGAACAAAGAAGGAAAAATACTTAGCCGGGAAGAATTACAGGAACTTACCAAAGACAAATTCGATATGCAAACGGAAACCCTGGCTGATGGTAAGAAAATAATCACGATCATTCCTTCCACACCTGCAAAGCTGAGCGAACAGGAACAAATGATCGCCAATATTAAAAAAGGATACCTGGGGCATCTGCTGGAAGATTTCAGTTTTACAGATGTCAATCATAAAAAACTGGAGAAAAAAGATTTTGCAGGCAAAGTAATCGTGATCAATTTCTGGTTCACTTCCTGCAAGCCCTGTATTGCGGAGATCCCTTTGCTCAATGAAGTAGTGGAAACCTATAAAGGAAAAAATGTGGTATTTATCGCGCCGGGACTGGACGAAGAGAAATCAGTGAATAAATTCCTGTTGAAGTATCCTTTTCATTACAATGTTGTAGCTGATCAGAATGCGTATGCAGATAAAATGAAAGTGGAAGTTTTTCCCACCCATCTTATTACAGATAAGAACGGGATCATCAAACAGGTAGTGATCGGCTACCATGCCGATATTAAAGAACAGTTGGGAAAAGCAATAGACTGGTTGTTATAGAATTATTGTTTGTATTCACCAAAGACCTCACGTAATGTATCCGCGATCTCGCCCAGCGTACATTTATTTTCTACCGATTCCACCACGATCGGCATAATGTTCTCTCCACTGGCAGCCTTATCATTCAATTCCTGCAGGCATTGATCCACTTTTGCATGATCACGGCTGCTGCGGATCCGCGCCAGTTTTTCTGACTGCACCGTTCTGATACTATCATCGATCTTCATACCGGGAATCGGTTGTTCTGTTTCTACCTGGAATTTATTAACCCCGACAATGATCTTTTCACCGGTCTCAATCTTTCGCTGGTATTCATAAGCGCTGCGCGCGATCTCATCCTGGATAAAACCCTGTTCGATAGCCGGTACACTTCCGCCCATGGCATCGATCTTTGCGATCAGTTGCCAGGCAGCCTGTTCCACTTCATTGGTCAGACTTTCGACAAAATAGGAGCCAGCCAGTGGGTCAACCGTATCGGGTGCGCCACTTTCAAACGCCACGATCTGTTGTGTACGCAAGGCAATCCTGGCTGCTTCTTCGGTAGGCAGGCTCAGTGCTTCATCATAACCATTGGTATGTAATGATTGTGTGCCGCCCAGTACAGCAGAAAGTGTTTGGACCGTAACACGTGCTATATTATTTAATGGTTGTTGTGCGGTTAGTGTGCTGCCGCCGGTTTGCGTATGAAAACGCAGCATCATGGCTTTGGGATCGGTCGCACCAAGATCTTTCATGATCTTCGCCCACATTTTACGTGCTGCACGGAATTTTGCTACTTCTTCAAACAGGTTATTATGTGCATTGAAAAAGAAGGATAACCGTTTTCCAAAAACATTAATGTCAAGTCTTTTTTTCAGCGCGGCTTCCACATAGGCTTTACCATTGCTTAATGTAAAGGCGATCTCCTGCACAGCTGAACTCCCCGCTTCGCGGATATGATACCCGGAAATGGAAATGGTGTTCCATTTCGGTACTTCCTGGCTGCACCATTCAAAAATATCGGTGATGATCCGCATCGATGGTTTGGGAGGATAGATATAAGTGCCGCGGGCTGCATACTCTTTCAGGATATCATTTTGAATAGTACCAGTAATCTTTTTCAGATCCGCACCCTGTTGTTTGGCCAATGCCACATAAAAAGAAAGAAGAATAAACCCGGTAGCATTGATCGTCATGGAGGTGCTGACATCTTCCAGTTTAATGCCGTTAAAAAGCGTTTGAATATCTTCAATGCTATCGATCGCTACCCCCACTTTACCAACTTCACCTTCTGCCAGTGCATGATCGCTATCATAACCGATCTGTGTAGGCAGATCAAAAGCAACACTAAGTCCCATTACTCCCTGCGACAGGAGATAATGATATCTTTTATTACTTTCTTCAGCAGTGGAAAAACCGGCATACTGACGCATTGTCCAGGGTTTGCCCCGATACATATCGGGTTGTACACCGCGGGTAAATGGAAATTTCCCGGGCATACCGGTGGATAGATTGGGTGGGCAGTCAGCTGCTGTATACAGTTCTTTTATCTCAATCCCGGAATCGGTCGATATTTTTTTTGTAGACATAGTTGTAGGTTAATGATCAACTGCCGGCTGTTCAACTGCTGACTTCTTCCCGTTAATTCAATACCTTCTTGGCTTCGAAATTCAGTGCTTCCATAACCACTTCATGCAAAGCGCCTTTTTTTTGTGTCATGGTAAATTCGAGCAGACGGCGGTTGAGATCAGTGCCTGAAGCCTCGGGTGGCATACCTGAACCCACCTGGTTAATGATAAGCATATTCTGTTCTTTCAGTTCGCGAACTGCTTTCCAGGCTATCGGTGTTACATATATCTGTTGGGTCGTATTGTATTCAAATTCCTGTTTGATGCTTTCGAGCAACAGGATCTGCATCGAACGGGCATCCATACCAGGCTGGTTGGCGCGGCTGATGATATTGGGCAGGGCAATTCTTTCTGCCAGCATAACAAGACGCTCATAGGCCTGGAGCTGAAGAGGGCGGCTGCTGAAATTATCTGCATCGGTACCAGCTTTTTTCCTGCGCAGGTCATTGACCAGGTAAAAGCAATAAAAAGAAACGAGTAAGGCGACAAGGGCAATCAAAAGGTTGATCATACTCTGATCCATAGGAGATGTATTTATTTCGCGCAAAAATAGGTGTAAAGTTTGAGCTTTAAAACGATTTTAACCTATGTGAAACCTATGTTCCTATGTGCCTGTGTGGTGAAATTATGCAATACTGTTATCGGAATATAGCCGGCGGCCGTAGATTTACCCCATAGGCACATAGGAACATAGGTTTCACATAGGGTTGGCAGATGGGTAGAAGTAAAATGATTATTTTTGTGGTATGGAAACAACAACAATGACTACTCCCGTGACACTGACAGCCGGCGCGGTGGCAGCTATTAAAAAATTGATGGCGGCAGAAGGATTCGACACTACGCAGGTGCTTCGGATAGGAGTGAAGGGTGGCGGTTGTTCAGGTATGTCCTACATTCTTGGTTTTGATCAAAAAGAAGCCAATGATAATGAATTCGAGATCGAAGGCATTCGCTGTGTCATGAATAAATCACATGAAATGTATGTATATGGAATGCAGGTTGATTGGCAGGATGGATTGAATAACCGTGGATTTACTTTCAAGAACCCGAATGCTTCTTCTACCTGTGGTTGCGGAACCAGCTTTGGTGTATAAATTCAGAATGTTCTTGTCTATTATTAAACGCCCAGCACTGCGTATACTTCCGATAGCACTTCTTTATTATTCGCCAGCACCAGTAATTTATCGGCTTCTTCCAGTATGGTAGATCCATTCGGCTGAATATATTTTTCATCCCTGACCAGCAAAACGATCAGGGCCGACTTTGGTAATTTTAATTTAACAATCGCTTTTCCTACAGCTTTACTATTACCCGGCAATATAATTTCCACGAATTCCGATCTCACCGTATCGTATAACTCCATATCGAGCGTGGTGATCTTCTTTGCTTTTTTCGGAACAGTTACTTTCAGCCATTTGGCAACCAGCGGAAGAGTATACCCCTGCAGCAATACAGAAGAGGCTGAAATAAAAAACACCAGGTGAAAGATAAGATCGGCCTTGCTGACCCTGGCCAGTAAAGGATAAGTAGCAAAAACAATCGGCACCGCACCTCTTAAGCCCACCCAGGAAATAAATAGTTTCTCTCTCACTTTCATTTTAAAGAACGAAAGGCTGATGAATACCGCGATCGGGCGGGCTACAAAGATCAATACAAGGGCGATGAGTACACCGATACCGGCGATAGGAGGTATGCGCGAAGGAAATACCAGCAGGCCCAGGGTAAGGAACATGACGATCTGCATCACCCATGCCTGACCATCATAAAAACGAACAATACTTTTCTTATGAAGAAAATTGCTGTTGCCCAATACAAGTGCCGATAAGTAAACGGCAAGAAATCCATTTCCCCCGATCAGGTCGGTAATAGCAAAGGTGAAAAAGATCATCGCCATGACCAGTACAGGATATAAGCCTTCTGTTTCCAGCGCTACTTTATTAATGGTAAAAGACATCAGCCATCCCAATCCCAATCCGAGTATGCCACCGATGATCATCTCCTGGAAAAATTTCAGTATCAGGTGCGTGATGGTTGCGTCTCCATTGACAATAAGATAAGTAAGGCTGATCGTAAGGATATACGCCATCGGGTCGTTACTTCCGCTTTCCAGTTCCAGCAGGGGCCGTAACTGTCCTTTTAATCCCACATTCCTGGTACGTAAGATCGAGAACACGGCGGCAGCATCTGTAGCAGATACGATCGATCCGAGTAATAGTCCTTCCAATAAGGTGAAATCAGTGACAAAGTATACAAATACACCGATAATAGTAGCAGTCAATAATACACCTGCCGTAGAAAGCGCCACACCACGCCAGATAATCGGTTTAATGCTTTCCCATTTGGTGTCCATACCGCCGGAGAAAAGGATAAAATTCAGTGCTATAATACCGAGTAATTGCGCGATATAAGGATCATCAAAATAAATACCACCAATGCCTTCGGAGCCTGCGAGCATACCTATTCCTAAAAAAAGAATAAGCACGGGAATGCCCAGCTTGAAAGAAGCTTTGCTGGCCACCATACTGGCAATAAGAAGAATAGAGCCAACAAGAAATATATTTTCAGTCGAGGAATGCATCAGTTTGCATAAAAATACTGAATCGCCGGGAGAAATGGTGAATAGTGAGTGGTGAATAGTGAATGGGGAGCAAGTAATTCACCATTGACCATTCACTATCGACTATTTTATTCTTCAAAACACAAAAGCCTGCAATGATTAGTTGCAGGCTTTTGAATAAATACGATATATGTTTAAACTGTAGGTTTTTCCTGGACCAGTGGTTTACCGGCAACAGGCGCGACAGCTTTTTTATCTTTTTTCTTTCCTGTCAGATCGACCAGGATCGGTGCGGCAACGAAGATAGAGGAGTAGATACCGGTGACAACACCAATCAGCATCGCAAAGGCAAATCCTCTTGTAACTTCACCACCTACCAGGAACAGGATCAGGATGGTCAGGAACACGGTCAGTGATGTCATGATCGTACGGCTCAATGTTTCGTTGATCGCGCGGTTGATCGTAGCGGCCAGTGAATCGCCCGGATAAAGTCTTCTGTCTTCACGGATACGATCAAATACGATTACGGTATCATTCATCGAGAACCCGATTACCGTCAATAAGGCCGCAATAAAGTGCTGATCGATTTCCAGCGGGAACGGAACAATATTCCTAGCAAAAGAGAATACAATCAATGTTACCAATACGTCGTGCAACAATGCTATGATCGTTCCTAATGAATACCTCCAGTCACGGAAACGGATGAAAATATACAGGAAGATCACGCAGATCGCAAAGATGGTCGCTTTTACCGCACCATTCTTGAGGTCATCAGAAATCGTAGGCAATACTTTCTTGGAACTGATCTTTCCGACTTTATTTTCCGCGTTATTGAAGCTGTTAAAGGAAGTGGCAGGGAAATGATTTTTCAAGCCTGCATACAATTGTGTTTCTACCAATGAATCCGCATCGGCGCGGGTCTCTGCGATCAGGTAAGAAGTAGTGATATCCAGCGTAGCGGCATCACCAACTGTTTTGATAAACGGATTTTCCCCATTAAAGGATGCTTTGAGTTCATCTCTTATCTTTTCCACTTCAGCGCCACTCAGGGTTTGCGGGAAACGAACGGTGAAACTGCGTCCGCCTTCAAACTCAACACCATATTTAAATCCGTTGAAGAAAGAAGCGATGCCGAGTGCCAGTACTACAAATGAAATGATATAAGCCACTTTCCGGAACTCGATGAATTTGTATTTCGCATGTTTAAATATCCTGCGCGATACACCCGTAAAGTATTCGAGGTGACGTTTTTTATTGGTAAAGAGATCACTGATCCAGCGGCTCACAAGGATACCGCAGAATAAGGAAAGAAGGATACCCAGGATCTGCGTGGTTGCAAATCCTTTTACAGGACCTAATCCGAAGTAGAAAAGGATGATCGCTGTCAAAAGGGTAGTGATGTGTCCATCCAGTACAGGCGGCAACGAACGGCGGTACCCTTCATTGATAGCCGGTATATATCCTTTCCCCCGTGTCAGTTCCTCTTTAATACGTTCATAAATGATTACGTTGGTATCTACAGCCATACCGATGGTCAGTACAAGACCTGCAATACCAGGCGCTGTTAATGTAGCACCCAGACCAGCCAGTACACCAATGGTGAAAAGCAGGTTGAGGATAAGTGCAATATTGGCGATCCATCCACTCGTATTATAGTAGATGAGCATCAGCAGGAAGATAACGATGAACGAAAGACCAAAGGCCAGGAGACCACCTCTGATGGCTTCATTACCTAATGTTGGTCCCACCTGTTGTTCCTGCACGATTTTCGCAGGTGCAGGATATTTACCACCGTTCAGGATACGTGCCAGATCCTGTGCTTCCTGGACCGTAAAACTTCCACTGATACGGGAATCACCACCTTCGATCTTGCCTTCTACATAAGGTGCTGAATAAACAATATTATCAAGAGCGATAGCAATCGGTTTGTCTACATTGTCGCCGGTCATCTTGGCCCATTCTCTTTTACCAGCCGTTGTCATTTCCATGCTGATCTCGGATTGACCGCTTTGGTTATAATCGGCCCTGGCATTGCTTACAGCTTCACCTTCGATCTTGGCTTTATCACGACCAAATGTTTTGATCGCATACAAAGCGATATAATCTGTGCTCTTGCCATTTCTTTTATCAGGAAATCCATACATCCATACCAATTGACCAGGGAAAGCAGCCCTGACAGCAGGATTTTCAAGGAAACTGCGAACCAATCCTGTGTCCTTGGTGGGTACTACGGCGATATTAGCGGGCCAGCGTACACTATTATTCTTTCCACCTCTTTCCGGCTGTGTCAGGAATCCCATATAGCCCATCAGGTGTTTTTTCTCATCAGCCTGGGCTGTAGAAAGACTATCACTACCAGTTTTATTACCAGCAGAATCAGTTGTTGTATTGGCTAATTCTCCAAGACCGGTGCTATCTGTTTTACCAGTAGAATCGGCTTTTGCAATAGGAGCAAGTGAATCGGTCTTCCTGGCAGAATCTGTAACTTTACCACCCATCATTTTGAAGAAGATCTGGTCAGCATTGGCAATATTTTGTTGCAGTTCGCTGATGTTATATACTTCCCAGAACTGGAGGTTGGCTGATGATTGCAGGAATTTTCTTACTCTTTCCTTATCCTGGATACCGGGTAATTCTACAGAGATGATGCCACGGTCAGCATCAGGATTGATATTAGGTTGCGCAACACCAAACTGGTCGATACGGGTACGCATGACACGATATGTATTTTCAAACGCATCCTTGGCACGGGCTTCAAGTACGCTGCGAACCTTGCTGTCATTATCTGTAATACTAATCCCGCTATTGGAAGCTGCGAATATAGAGGCCAGATTACCGGAAGGGTTCAGCTTTTTATATTCTTCTGCAAAAAGAGTGATGAAATTAGCATCACTGTTTGCCTTGCGGATATTGGCATTGGAAAGTGCCTGTAAGAACACAGGGTCTTTGGAATTGTTGGACAATGTCTTTAACAGGCCTGTCATTTCCACTTCCAGGGTTACGCTCATACCGCCTTGCAGATCGAGACCGAGGTTCAGTTCCTCTTCTTTGGCTTTCTGATAGCTGACCGCACCGGTAATACCATACGTGATCGTAACATCCTTGGTGCTGTCTTTTAAGCGTCTGAGCCTTGCATTGTACAGGGTGTCCCATTCTTCTCCTTTCGCAGTGGGGTTCGTTACGGTTACATAGCTTTTAGCACTGGCTTCCAGTTTTTTCTCATGACTGCGGACAAACCAGGTAAAAGAAAGCTGGTAGATCGAATAAACAATCAGCAGGATCGTAAAAAAGCGAACCAAACCTTTCAGTTGCATACGTTTTTCATTTACAATTTTTGAGGCCCTTGTGATTGCTATGGCAAGCTGGTAAAGGCCCCGGGTATTTTTAAGGACGGCAAAGATAGTCCTTTATCCTATATAATTCCAGCAATTTTGGGCACTCCCCAAAAGCCTCCGGACAGGCATTTTTACTTGTTTTTCAGCATTTTAAAAATAAAAAGGGCCGTGCTGGTTGCGATAATAAAAACGATGCATGCATAAAGCAGATTCCTGTACAGATTTTCCACTCCTTGTTTGCTGATTTGCTTTTTTTCGATGGTAAAAATGACCGGGATAGGAGGGGCCGAAAGTTGTGCACAAATCGTTTTTACCTCTGCGATGCTGAATTTACCATTGATAATGCAGCTGCCGCTTTCAATAGCGCTCTCCACATACGGAGCCGAAATAACATGCCCGTTAAAAATAATAGCAAGAGGCTTGTTGATGTTTTGGGCAGTCATATTGTACCATTTACGCGCACCCGCAGCCGTAAATTCAAGGGATACCTGCGGATCACCCTGGCTGTTGAAATCGACACTGGCATTTGCAATATCATTATTACCCAGGAAAGGGATATTATATCCGCGGGTGCGGACAAGATAAAGATCCAGTACGTCCCTTCTTTTTTGGGAATTGTCATATAACGACCCATAATTCAGGCGTACATCGGCTGGTAGAATTTTTACAATCTCCGGATCATTAAAAACCTGGTTGATGACAGCTGTGTCTTGGCTTATTACATAACCAATTGTAGCAGGGTAACGGGATCCTCCTGGTGATTGATATCTTTCAGTCGTAAATTGAATGAGGGAAGAAATACCACCCGTGGCCAGGTCCGTGTCCGGTACGACAGCCGATGTAAACTCTTTCAATACAGAATCGCCCCTAACAGCAGTATCCACCGGTTCAGGAGGCTTGGGTATGTTTGAGGGTTGCTTGGTAAAACGTTTCCTGTAAATACTATCCACAAGAGCGAGAGAAGGAGCCAGCTCGTCGATAAGATATAATTCGCGAAATTCGACAATACTGTTCGCTGTCAGCAATTCATTCACGAAACTGGTATCGTCCGCTTCCATATTGCTGATCGTTATATCAATTCGTTGCTGATCATTTGTCTTTATGTTTACCGTATAGCCAGCTAAAACAAGTCGTTGTTGAAGGATATGTTTGGCCCGATCGATGATATTCGCCGGATGATCATTGTTCTCCATTGTCAGTGGATCAGTCTTAATGCTATACCAGGCGGTTACCAATTGATTCTGTAATAAGCGGCTGGTTTTATTGCTGTCGCTAAATACGTAGAATGCGACCATTGCCAGCAAGGTAATACCGGTTCCGATCAGAAGGGCCCTTGTCCAGATACTCATACTCTCGTTTATGGTGATGATTCAGCAGTGTGAATATAATCACAGTAAACTTCTTTTCATACGAATAACTGATCGTGAATAAATCCATCCTGTATGTGATTAAAAGTTTCAGTTAAAACGCTTCACTATTCGCCATTCACTATTGACTATTCACTACATTTGCACCGCTTATTCTTCGCCTGGCTTCGGCCAAGCCGGGTTTGGAATACAATCCAATTCATTTACTCAAACAACAATTAAACAACCCCAACAATGCAACTCTCTTCTCTTTTGCAGCGATTCAATGAACCTGAAACCCTTAAAATGGCCAAACTGGGTCGTGAACTCAGGGCAAAAGGCGTCGACGTGATCGACCTTAGCCTTGGTGAACCTGATTTCGATACACCTGAACATATCAAGGATGCTGCGATCAAAGCGATCAGGGACAACTGGAGCCATTACACACCCGTTTCCGGCTTTCTCGATCTGCGTGAAGCCATCTGTGAAAAATTCAAAAGAGATAATAACCTCGATTATAAACCTGAGAATATCGTTGCTTCTACCGGCGCCAAACAAAGCCTGGCCAATGCCATACTTGCACTGGTAGATGATGGTGACGAAGTGATCATTCCTACTCCTTACTGGGTTACCTATAGCGAACTCGTAAAGATCGCAAGAGGTAAAGTAGTGGAAATAAAAAGTTCTCCTGAACAGGGCTTTAAAATAAGTCCGCAGCAACTGGAAAAGGCAATAACTCCTGCTACCAAAGTATTCCTGTTCTCTTCACCCTGCAACCCAAGCGGGGCGGTGTATAGCAAAGCAGAACTCGAAGGATTGGTAACTGTTTTCCGTAAGTATCCGGATATTACCATCCTTTCCGATGAGATATATGAGTACATCAATTTTGTAGGTAAACATGAAAGTATTGCACAGTTCGCCGATATCAAGGAACGTGTAGTGATCATCAATGGACTGAGCAAAGGATTTGCCATGACCGGCTGGCGCCTGGGTTATATTGCCGCTTCTGCCGGGATTGCAAAAGCCTGTGAGAAATTACAGGGACAGTTTACCAGCGGCACCAGTTCCATTACACAGAAAGCATCTGCTGTGGCACTCACAACCGATCTGCGTCCTTCTATGGAAATGGTAGAAGAGTTTACACGCCGTCGTAAACGGGTGCTGGAACTTGTTAAAGACATTCCTGGTTTCAAATGCGTGGAACCGGAAGGTGCTTTCTATATTTTTCCTGATATCAGTTATTATTATGGAAAAAGCGATGTTGAAACAACCATCAAAAACTCCGCTGACTTTTCGATGTACCTGTTAAATACGGCTCACGTATCATCGGTAATGGGAGAGGCATTCGGAGAT
>CAMLGR010000143.1 GCA_946479615.1 uncultured Bacteroidota bacterium
TACCGTTGCTGGTGCCATTGGTGCCGCCGATATAACTGCCGGTGGCACGTATATTATGAATAGCGAGGCCGATACCGCCTGCGCTTTGTGAGATCTTGGCTGTTTGTTTCAATGTATCATAAATGCCATCGATGCTATCCTCTTTCATTGTGAGCAGGAAGCAGGAAGACATTTGTGGTTTGGGAGTGCCGGCATTGAACAAGGTAGGAGTGGCATGTGTGAACCAGCGTTCACTCATCAAATGATAAGTTTTGATCGCGTTTTCGATATCATTTTTATGAATACCGACTGCTACTCGCATGTACATATGTTGCGGGCGCTCGGCTATCTCTCCGTTCACACGAAGCAGGTAAGACTTTTCGAGTGTTTTAAAACCAAAATAATCAAAGGCGAAATCACGATCGTATATGATAGTGCTGTCGAGTAATTCTGCATTCTCTTCAATTACCTGCCATACATCATCAGCCAGTAGAGGCATTTTCTTGCCGGTGCCTTTATCTACATAATGATAAAGTTTGTACATCGTTTCAGAAAATGATTTTACGGTATTCTTATGCAGGTTGCTGACTGCAATACGGCTGGCCAGGATAGCATAATCGGGATGCTTCGTGGTCAATGAAGCAGCTGTTTCTGCAGCGAGGTTATCCAGTTCGGTCGTGGGAACGCCTTCATAGATACCTTCAATTACTTTCTTGGCAACATCGATGGGATTTACAAGCGGGCTCAGTTTATAACTCAGTTTTTCTATCCGCGCCGTTACTTTATCAAATTTGACGCTTTCTTTCCTTCCGGTTCTTTTAATTACGTACATGTTCAGGCAATTTATGGGTTGAGTAGTAATAGTCAATGGTCAATAGTGAATATTTGACTATTCACCATTCACTTAAAAATCTTCTTCCAATGAAAAGCTTTGTGCTTCTTTGTTTCCGCCGAGCACACCTGCTTTTTGATAATCACCCACTCTTTTCTCGAAGAAATTCGTTTTGCCCTGGAGGGAAATCATTTCCATAAAATCGAATGGGTTAGTGGCATTAAACATTTTGGGATAACCTAATTCACCGAGCCAGCGATCTGCAACGAACTCGATGTATTGTTTCATCAGGTCAGCATTCATACCGATTAATTTGACAGGTAACGCTTCGGTAATGAATTCTTTTTCTATTTCTACGGCATTGCCGATGATAGAATAAACCTGTTCCTGGGTCAGCCTGTTTTTAAGCATGCTGTATAGCAGGCAGGCAAATTCGCAGTGCAGACCTTCGTCGCGGCTGATCAGTTCATTGCTGAAGGTCAGTCCGGGCATCAATCCTCTTTTCTTCAGCCAGAAAATGGAACAGAAACTTCCGCTGAAGAAAATTCCTTCTACTGCGGCGAAGGCAACGAGGCGTTCTGCAAAATTTCCCTGTTCGATCCAGCGAAGCGCCCATTCTGCTTTTTTCTTAACAGCAGGTATGGTGTCGATCGCGTGAAACAGGCGGTCTTTTTCTTTGGGATCTTTTATATAGGTATCGATCAGTAAGGCGTAAGTCTCGGAATGGATATTTTCCATCATGATCTGGAAGCCGTAAAAGCAACGGGCTTCGGGAAGTTGTACTTCACTCATGAAATTGACCGCGAGGTTTTCATTGACGATACCATCGCTGGCAGCGAAGAAGGCGAGTACATGAGAAATAAAATGACGTTCACCTTCATTCAGACCAGCCCAGTCCTTGGCGTCTGCGCTCAGGTCGAGCTCTTCAGCGGTCCAGAAGCTGGCTTCGTGTTTTTTATATTGTTCCCAGATTTTGGGGTAATTGATAGGCAGGATAACAAAACGGTCTTTGTTATCTTTTAATAATACTTCGTCTTCGTGCATATCGTTTTTTTAATAAAGTAAAAAAATGCGGCACGACAGAAGACGCGAACTCCATCAACTATAGTGGAAAGTTGAGGCTGTCTTCTCTGTCTGTACCTTACTCGGGAAGGTTCCAAACAATAATTGTCAACGGCAGGTTACCTGGCTTGTAGTGAGAATCGTCAATGGTCAATGGTGAATGATTGGAATACTCTTTTCACTATTGACTATTCACTATTCACGCGACATACAGTTGCCCGTCAGCCCATGATTTGCACATGGTTCCCCTTTTAAGCAGATGGTCGCCAAAATGACTATCCGCACCGCAACGAATTATTTTTAAGAACTAGGCAACGAATGTAACGGTAACGAAAGAACGGCGTGGCATTAATTTTTCACAAAATGTGGATAGATTCTGAAACGCGCGCTGGACAGGAGTTTTGGGCAAAAATGTGTATGAATGTTCAAAATTAGTTTTGGTTTGAAAAGAGAAGAGTGAATACTGAAGAAGCAAGTGGGAAATAGTTAGTGGCGGGTGGGTCAGATTCCACTCGCTTCTTTGTATTTCCGCGGCTTCGTCAGGAATGTGTCAGTTTCCTTTTCCCGAAAACTTTGTTTACTGAAATCGTAATAGAATTGGGATCGATTACGGCATTTTTACCAAAATAATATTTTATGTGCCGTTACGATACATTATATCACGCTGATAAAACAGGTTATGTGGTGCGTTGCGCGGAATGTGAGAAGATACAGGTGGGGTATGGCAATATTGTATTTACGTTTGGGCATGAAGATTTTGAATCGTTTCGCTGGTGGCTGCAAAAACTGAAAGCGGATCAGCATCCCCTGGAAAATGAAACCCTGCGTTGTATTGTGATTCCAACACCCTGTGAGGGAATGAAATTGTTGTTGAGTATGCGGGAGTTGCGGGAATTTGACAGTATGCTGGAAACGGCTGATAATGAACTGCGGTCGCTTGAATTACTGAGATTATTCGATGGCAGGTAGCTGCCTGAACGATACCCGACCGGGATAAATAATAAAATGTGGATCATGGTGCTGCCTCAGTCTTGAGCCGGCACTGAAAATATTCAAGGTGACACCTTCTTTGGCCAAGGTGACACCTTCCCCCCGAGGTGACACCTTGAAACGAGGAGGTGTCACCTTACTTTCGCTAAAATGACACTGATGAATCCTGAACTGTTCAACGACCTCGCCCGCAAACGCCGCTCTGTATTTCCCGACCAATTCGAAGCCGGAAAAAAAGTAGATGACACCATCATAAAGGAAATCCTGGTCAATGCAACCTGGGCACCCAATCATGGCCAAACCGAACCCTGGCATTTTACCGTCTTTACCGGCGACGGCTTAAAAAAACTGGCCGCCTTTCAAAGCGAAGTCTACAAACAAGAAGCCGGAGCCGATTTTAAACAGGATAAATACATCAAACTCCAGCAACAACCGCTGAAAGCATCGCATATTATTGCGATCCTTATGAAACGCACGACCACCAAACGCATTCCTGAAATTGAAGATATCGAAGCCGTCGCCTGCGCGGTACAAAATATTTATCTCTCCGTCACTGCCTACGGTCTCGGCGGTTACTGGACCAGCGGAGGCATCACCTATATGGAAGGCGCCAAACCATTTTTTGGTTTGAACAGGGAAGATAAATTGCTTGGATTCTTTTATATCGGACATGTAGCCATCCCTTCACCACCCGCCAAAAGAGCAGCCCCTGATCAAAAGATAAACTGGAACAGGGGTTGAGCCACTAACAGTTAATAGTTTGTTCTGTGTCAGGCAATTGTCACATTTATTTTCCCGATTGCGAAACAGATTTCTGCTGCCTATCATAGAGATTTGCATTCTTTTTACAATATATGATGTACTCTAAGGCCACCTACCGTTACCTCTTTGTCGTTTCGCTGATTATTGGTTCCTGCTTCTCATCCCAGTCACAGGTACTTACACCCGAAGATTCCTTGTATGCAGGCCTGATCTCCAAAGAACAATCCACCGTATTGTCCGGTTATGGCGAAGCGCGCTATACACTCGATACCAAACGCAGGAATGCCCATGCGTCGCTTTCCCGTGTCGTATTATTTGTCGGACATAAGTTCAGTAATAAAATATCTCTCTTTACCGAACTCGAACTGGAAGATGCATTGGTAGTAGGACAAGCCGGTGATGAAGATGAGACCGGCAAAGGTGGTATTAGCATGGAACAGGCGTTTATCAAATTCAACCTGAACCCTTCTGTTTATATAGTAGCAGGTTTGTTTATTCCCCGGCTGGGTATTATCAATGAAAACCATTTACCCACGACTTTCAATGGAGTAGACAGACCCTTTGTTGAGGACCTGATCATTCCTTCTACCTGGCGTGAAGTAGGAGTAGGTTTATATGGGGCTGTTAAAAGTGTTCCCGGTTTGAATTATTCTTTTGCATTGACCAACGGTTTAAATTCTGAAGCCTTCCGCAATGGAAGTGGCATCCGCAATGGCCGCCAGTTAGGCTCACAGGCAGCCGGTTTAGGGTTGGGTGTTTCAGGATCGGTATTATATTATATCAACAATTTCCGTTTGCAGGCTTCTGTGTATGCCGGCGGTTCTACCGCACTTGAAAAAAGAGTGGCGGATAGTTTGCAATTGAACAGTGGGGCATTGGGCAATCCTGTTATGCTTGGCGAAGCCAATGCACAATATTCAAACAACGGGTGGAATATCCGGGTGATCGCCAGCGGCATCTCCATTCCTGATGCTGCCAATATCAATAAAGCATTTGCCAATAATACACCTGAAACAATTTATGGTGGATATGGCGAAGCAGCCTACGATCTTTTTTATAAAAAATATAAAGGGGCTAAATCCCTGAATATATTTGGAAGATATGAATACCTCGATCTGAGCGCCCGTGTCCCTTCCAATGGTATCGAGAACGATGCCAACCGCCAGCAATATATCGTAGGAGGATTGACATTCAAGCCGATTCGGGGAATAGCGATAAAAGCGGATTATGTAAGACGTATAACAGGTGATCCTAACCCGGTACTTATCATTACGCCTTTCCCGCAACAGATCCCTTATTTTAAAAACAATGGATTTATCAATCTGGGTGTAGCGTATAATTTTTAATATGCAGCGGAGAAATTTTATTAAGAAGAGTTGTGTGGCCTGCATGGCGATGATGGGATCGGGATTATTTCTCGAAAGCTGCAGCAGCAGTTTACCCATGGTAAAAACCACTCCGCGCGATCAACTGCTCTATGTCCCAACTGAAAAGTTTGCCAACCAGAACAACCTGGTCATTGTACGTAGCGCTGCATTGGAGAATGATATATTGCTGGTGAAAAAACAGGATACCTACAAAGCGCTCTACCTGAAATGCACACATGAAGGTATCGGCCTTTCTGCTACAGATAAAAAGATCATTTGCCCCGCTCATGGCAGCATCTTTGATTTTGATGGCCATGTATTGAAAGAACCTGCGCTTCGTCCATTGAAAGAATTTACAACAGAGATTAACAACGAAAATATAATTATTCACTTAAGCTAAATTAACACCTGATGAAAAAGATAGTCCTCCCTGCAAGAATATTGATGGCTGTTGCCATACCCGTTATGATCGTTTCCTGTGATAAGAATGATGACAACGGAACAACAGATGTAACGCAATTGAAAAAAGAAATACTTACTGATGCGGCCAGCACTGTAATCACTCCCTCCTATGAAGACATGTATGCAAAAGCAACAACCTTATCAACAGCCGTAACCACGCTGATCACTACTACCAACGATGCGAATCTGACTGCAGCCCGCCAGGCATGGAAAGATATCCGTACCACCTGGGAGCAATCGGAAAGCTGGTTGTTCGGACCGGTAAGTTCAGATGATATCGATCCCCGTATCGATACATGGCCGGTTGACTTTAACGCATTGAATGCACAATTAAGCGGCGGCAATGCATTTACGGAAACGTATATCGATGGACTGGATGAAGATTTAAAAGGATTTCACCCGATCGAATATTTATTATGGGGTCAGAATGGTGATAAAACAGCAGCTTCCTTCACCGCGCGTGAAAAAGAATACCTCGCTGCATTGGCACTCAACCTGAAAAAACTGAGCCAGCAGGTAAGAGATAGCTGGACAACGGGCGGTTATGCTAATTTATTGAGAACAGCAGGCGCGAGTGGTAATACAACATATCCTACTGTTCAGTCTGCCTACATAGAAATGGTAGATGCGATGGCAGGTATCTGTGATGAAGTGGCCAATGGAAAAATGAAAGATCCGTTCGATGCACAGGACCCTACACAGGAAGAAAGTCCTTTCGCTAAAAATTCCATTATTGATTTTACCAATAATATCCAAGGTATCTTAAAAATATACCAGGGAAAATTTGCAGCTGATGGAAAAGGAATAGAGGACCTGGTACGTAATTATAACCTGTCACTGGACAATGAAATAAAAACAAAACACGCAACAGCGATTGCCTCATTGGACGCCATCACTGTTCCGTTTGGCCAGGCGATCAGTACACAGCAAACGCAGGTGCAATCGGCTATGGCAAAAATTAATGACCTGGCAACAACGCTGGAAACAAAATTGAAACCTTTTTTACAACAATACGCGCAATAACCAATTGGCAATAAACGATGGGCAGTCAGCAATAACAGGCTGATTGCCCATCATTCGTTGACCACTGTACACAGAAATGAATATTTCCAAAGTATATAAGGTCTTTTTTCTTCTCGTTACATTAGTTGCAACGGTGCAGATGGCTTGTAAGAAATTTGATACTTCCTATTCCACACCCGATAATGAATGGTTGAGTGGAGGCCTGCAAACCGTATTTGACGGAGGCAGCGGCGCTTTCAGTCATATGTTCCCGGTCATGGATGAAAGCCTGGAACGTGTGCATGAGATCGGTGATGTACAATTCGGCGCTACATTTGTTTCAGCACCTGCACCATTGAATCCTGGCCGCGGTCCTATATTTAACAATGTATCCTGTGCTTCCTGTCATATTGCAGATGGAAGGGGTAAAGTGCCGGGTGTGGGTGATACATCTGTTTCTACTTTATTCAGGGTAAGTATTGCCGGTATGGATGCACATGGCGGTCCGAATCCTGTTCCCGGCTTTGGCGATCAGTTGCAAAACAGGGCTGTTTTTAATTCTGTGAAAGAAGCCGATGTTAATGTAACATATAATGAACAGGGGTTTACTTTCGATGATGGTTCAGTGTATTCATTGCGTTTCCCTACCTATACGATCAGTAATACCTATATGGCATTTCCTTCCGGTGTGATGGTATCTCCGCGCGTAGCAGCGCCTATATTCGGGTTGGGCTTGCTTGAAGCGGTCAGCGATAATGATATTTTGTCCCGTGTAGATGAAAATGATGCAAATGGTGATGGTATCAGTGGCCGGGCGAATTATGTATGGAATGTGGAAACAAATTCTACCACATTAGGAAGATTCGGATGGAAAGCAAATCAGCCTTCGATCCTGCAACAGGTAGCGGCAGCGTATAACCAGGATATCGGTGTTACCAGTTTTTTATTTCCGAAGGAAAGCAGTTTTGGTCAATCGCAATATGATAACCGTGATGATGACTATGAATTGTCGGATAGTTTATTTTATAGTACTGTATTTTATATCAGGACACTGGCCGTTCCTGTTCGCAGGAATCTCAATGATGCAGGTGTACAACAGGGAAAACAATTATTTATAAAGGCAGGTTGTGCTTCCTGTCATGCGCCTGACCAGCGGACTTCAGTGAATGTAAGTTTTCCTGCACTCAGTAATCAATTGATCCATCCGTATACTGATCTTTTGTTACATGATATGGGTCCTGATCTTGCCGATAACCGTCCCGACTTCAAAGCCACAGGTACAGAATGGCGCACTTCTCCTTTATGGGGTATTGGTTTAACGCAACGTGTCAATGGGCATAATAATTTTTTACATGATGGCCGCGCCCGCAGTCTCATGGAAGCTGTAATGTGGCATGGCGGTGAAGCATTGGCCAGCCGCAATAAAGTAAAAGCAATGACAGCAAACGAAAGAGCCGCACTTGTCAAATTCCTCGAATCTTTATAACCCTCATCTATGTGAAACCTATATGCCCTATGTGCCTATGTGGTGATCTACGCCAGTCTGCTATAGTACTATAAAAGCCTTGCGTAATCTTTACCACATAGGTACATAGGTTTCACATAGATGACATCATATAGTTTATACATCCTGCAATCATTCTCACATTGTCAGTCACGTGTCAGTTTTCTTTTTCCGTAAATCGATTTCCCGATACAGTCAGTGAATGGATAGTTGGGCAAATACATTTGCAGCCGTTATCAAAACGAAAAGCTGCCTTACCGTACCGGTTAAACTTTTAGCCAAAAACATTTTTATAAAAGGGCCATTCCTGGTTTTTCTTTTTCCCGGTTTAACCGGCATAAAAGTTTTTTCAGGAGTGAGCCCGCCTAACACCCATAAACCAAACGACGATGAAGAAGATTAGTATGCTTATAGCGCTGATGACTGCGCTGGTATTGAATGGATTTGCTCAAACGCCTGCTGGTGGCTTGCAGGGAAAAGTGATTACTTCCGAAGGAAAAGCGGCAGCCGATGTTACTGTCTTACTGAAAAATACAAATAAAGGAACGGTTACCGATGATAATGGAAACTTTGAGTTCAAGAAATTGCCTGCGGGCCCCTATGAAGTAGAAATATCATTGATTGGCTATGAAACATTATTGCAAACAGTTTCAGTGGAAGCCAACCAGACGGAAAAAATAGCGCTACAATTAAAATTATCTGACAAACAATTGCAGGAAGTCGTAATCAAAAGCGGGATCAAAGGATATAAGGTAAGCAGACCTTCTGCCTCGCTTCGTTTGCAAACACCCTTGTTGCAATTGCCGCAAAACATACAGGTTGTTACCAGCAAGCTGATCGCTGATCAACAGATATTCGATATGCTCGAAGGTGTTACCCGTAATGTAAGTGGTGTTACACGCAGTGAACATTGGGACAACTATGCCAATATCACCATGCGTGGTCAACAGATCGGATCATTCAGAAATGGTATGAATGTGCAAATGCCCTGGGGACCGATCGTAGAGGATATGAGCATGGTGGAAAGGATCGAATTTGTAAAAGGTCCTGCGGGATTTATGCTGGCCAATGGTGAACCAACTGGTTTTTATAATGTAGTGACCAAGAAACCGACTGGTGTCACTCGCGGAGAAGCCACTTTCACTATGGGTAGTTATAGTACATACCGCTCTACACTGGATCTCGATGGCAAACTCAGCCAGGATGGAAGATTGCTATACCGGTTGAATTTGATGGGGCAATTCAAAGGCTCTTACCGCGATTTCGATTATACCAACCGTTATACCATTGCACCTGTGATCACTTACCTGGTGGACGATAAAACCTCATTGACGGCCGAATACACCCGCCAGTTTATGCGGATGTCTTTGATTGGCGCTGCCTATGTTTTTTCTCCCAAAGGGTATGGCGACTTGCCACGCAATTTCACTCTTGCGGAGCCTAATCTCGAGCCTACCGATATGCATGATCAAAGTATTTTTCTGACCCTTAACCATAAACTATCCGACAAATGGAAATTCACCACGCAGCTAGCCTACCTGGATTATAAGCAACAGGGGTCTTCCAACTGGCCGCATTGGCCGGTTGGCCTCCTGTCTGATGGGACCGCATATCGTGATATCAGTATTTGGGATGCGGCTGATAATGCAAAACTCGGACAGGCATTTGTTACCGGTGAAGTTAATACCGGGGCCGTCGTGCACCGCATTCTTGCCGGTGTGGATATGGGCTATAAAAACTATATGGCTGACTGGGGACAATCTCTTGCCCTTGATGGATATGGATATGATTCCAATGGCGATCCCGTTGTTCTTCCTTTTAATATTTATAATCCTGTTCATGGAAACGTTCCGGACTTTGCAGTACCAGCCTTTGACCGGTCAAAACCACTACGAGCCCGTGCAAATGGAAATATCATCGGGGAAAATTACAGCAGCTTATATGTACAGGACGAAATAGGTCTTTTGCATAATAAAGTTCGCCTGACACTGGCAGGAAGATATACGACGATTAAACAGAAGGCTTATGGCGCCAGCTCGGATGATGATCAATTCACACCTCGTGCCGGTATCAGTGTATCGCTGGATAAGCAGACCACAGCCTATGGTTTATACGACCAGGCTTTTGTGCCACAGCAGGGAGTGGATAGTTTAAATAAAACATTGGTTCCTGTTACAGGAAATAATATCGAATTTGGGTTGAAGCGTGACTGGTTTGGTGGCAAATGGAACTCTACGCTTTCGGTATACCGCATCATCCGGAACAATGTAGTCTCGGCTGTTCCCGGACCTGTATACAAAGTTGTACAGACAGGCCAGACAAGAACACAGGGTATTGAATTTGATGTACGTGGTGAAATTACACGGGGCCTTAACCTGACAGCCAACTATGCGTTCACGCAGGCGGAAGTAACAAAGGATGCAGATGCTGGCAAGATCGGAAGTGCAGTGCCGGGTACCGGTTTTGCTGATCATGTAAGCAATGTATGGTTGTCTTACCGTTTATTAAATGGTAAAGCAAAAGGATTGGGAATTTCGGCGGGTTATCAATGGCAGGGTGGGCGTAATGCATGGGATTGGGGAAGTGGTTCGGAAGCCAAACAATTACCTGATTATTTTAGATTGGATGGAAACATTTCCTGGCAGGATGATAAATATAGTTTTGCATTGAACGTAAACAACATCCTGAATAAGTATCTTTTCTCCGGCGCACCTTATGAACTTGATGATAATGCCAGTACCACAGAATATTATTACCAGATCGAAGCAGGAGTGAATTTCAGGATTTCGTTTGGATATAAGTTTTGAGGGGTGAATGGTGAATTGCCGCTGGACTAATGACTAAAAAAATGTCTATAAAGAAGTTCATACTAACAACCCACCTTTGGCTCGGATTTGTCTCCGGGCTTTTGGTTGTCTTCCTTGGCATAACAGGTTGCCTGCTCGCATTCGAATGGGAGATCAGGGGGATCATTCAACCTCAGATGTATGTAAAAGCAGAAGATAAACCGTATCTGCCGCCATCGGTATTGACAGCTACTGCAGAAAAAGAACTCAATGGAAAAAAAGCGAATGGTATTGAATACCCGGGTAAAGGCAGATCGGCAATCGTTTCTTATTACGATGAAGAGAATTACAAACTGGTATTACTGAATCCTTATTCCGGTAAAGTATTACTGGTTAAGAATATGAATTGGGATTTTTTCCGCGTCGTCACAGAAGGACATTATTATTTATGGTTGCCACCTGCTATTGGTCAGCCGATCGTTGCTTCTGCTACGCTGATCTTTTTGGTCATGATGATAACAGGTTTGATACTCTGGTGGCCTCGTAACAAAGCAGCGCGCAAACAGCGCTTTACTATAAAATGGAGTGCCCGCTGGCGACGTAAAAATTACGACCTGCATAATGTATTGGGATTTTATATGGCATGGGTGGCTATATTCCTGGCGATAACAGGATTGGTGATGGGTTTTGAATGGTTTGCCAATACTGTTTATTGGGCGAGTTCAGGAGGGAAGGCCATACCTGAAGGGACACATCCTTTTTCAGATACTACCAAAATCAATGCAGCACCCTCAAACCCGGCGGATGTGATGTGGACTTCTTTATTGACAAAAGCAGGTGAGAAAGAAAGCGTGGGCGTTTATTATCCTTTATCAGCAACTGATCCGCTGGAAGGAAATATTAATCACCGGCCCGGTACTTATTACAATACTGATCATTATCATGTAGATCAATACACCCAGAAGGAACTTCCTCCGACTGGTATTAATGCAGGCACTTATAAAGAAGCGTCGGTAGCGAACAAGATCAACCGGATGAATT
>CAMLGR010000144.1 GCA_946479615.1 uncultured Bacteroidota bacterium
CGGTTGCCGTGGAAATACCCGATCAAAAGGCCATCGCTGAAATATATAATGTAAACGCATTGCGATATATTTTAAAAAAGGAGTATTCATTGGCAAAAGTTGCATTGGATAGTGGTATTGCGCTTGCGACAAGAGAGGATGCCGGTGATGCGTTGGGCAACCTGTACCAGACCTATTCTAAATTTTATTTTATACAGAACAGGATCAGGGAAGCCGAGGATTATGCATATAAATATGAATCCCTGCAAAGCGCCGCTAATTTAAAAGAACTGAATTTCTATATCGAGGATATGGAGCTTAAGTATGAAACAGTAAAGAAAGAAAATCAATTGCAACTGCAGCAGGTGCAGCTCAAACAAAAAGGTACGCTTATTTATTTCCTGGCTACGGGTGTAATTGCTTTGCTGACTATTTCGCTGCTTGGTTTCCGCAATTACAGCAACCGCCAGAAACTGCAACAGGCAAAGATCGATGAACTGGAAACCGAAAAGCAGCTTACGGCAACCGCTGCCGTACTTAAAGGAGAAGAACAGGAACGTACAAGACTTGCCAAAGACCTGCACGATGGCCTGGGTGGTATGCTCAGCGGAATAAAATTTTCATTAAGCAATATGAAAGAAAATTTAATCATGACGCCTGATAATGCACAGGCTTTTGAACGCAGCATCGATATGCTCGATAGTTCCATAAGGGAAATGCGCCGGGTGGCGCATAATATGATGCCTGAAGTATTGGTAAAATACGGGTTGGACAAAGCGTTGAGCGATTATTGCAGCGAGATAGACCGCAGTGGCGTTATACATGTGAGTTACCAGTCTGTGGGTATGAGCCATGCCGATATAGAACAAACTGCCAGTATTTCTGTTTATCGTATTGTGCAGGAACTGGTCAACAATGCGATCAAGCATGCTGCTGCGCAGAATGTGCTGGTGCAGTTGCATCACTCTGCGGAGGAAAGGATGCTGGCTGTTACGGTAGAGGATGATGGAAAAGGATTTGATACTTCGATACTGAAACAACCGCGTGGGATCGGCTGGAGCAACATTCAAAGCCGGGTGGATTTTCTGAAAGGAAAATTGGATATACAATCAGCGCGGGGCAATGGCACGTCGGTAATGGTGGAAATAAATAATATATGAAGCCGGGTATATTTATAGTAGATGATCATTATATGGTGATAGAAGGGATCAGGTCTTTGTTGCAGCATGAAAAAGATCTTGAATGGATGGGGCATGCTACCAATGCTGCATCCTGCCTGGCCTTTCTCAAAAAGAAACAGCCCGATGTTATATTGATGGATGTAAGCCTGCCGGATAAGAGCGGTACTGATTTGTGTAAAGAAGTCAGGGAATTATATCCTTCGGTGCTGGTATTGGGATTGAGTACATTTAACCAGCGGGCCATTATTCAGAACATGATCGATAATGGTGCATCGGGTTATGTTCTGAAGAATGTCACGAAAGAAGAATTGCTGGAAGCGATTGCCAGTATTCTGAAAGGCAAGGATTATTTCAGTCACGAAGTGGCTCAATCGCTGTACGAGAAAGGAACGGAAGCGACACTGATCACCCGGCGTGAAAAAGAAGTGCTGCAGTTGGTGGCGGAAGGACTTACCAATGGCGAAATAGCGGAAAAGCTTTTTATCAGTGTTGCTACAGTAAATACTCACCGCAAAAGCCTGCTGGAAAAATTCCAGGTAAAGAATACGGCTACGCTGATCGGCAAGGCGATAAAGGGTGGAATTATATAGGAGTGAACCTGCGCATTTGCGTTTGATTGCGTTCATTTATACATTACGAAGCAGAAATAATGATATATACAGCTCTTTGGTGTTAGAGTAAGAATTATGAGTTATGAATGATGAATTGTTTACGCCTATTCATCATTCATCACTCATAATTCTCTAATACCAATTCCGAAAAGTAGCTGGCATCAGTCCATCGCTTTCATAATGAGTGGGATCGCCGACAGTATTATCCCAGGCCTCGACGAGAATGTTTGATGACATCCTCGGACTATTCAACACATCCGCACCACTCAGCGCCAGTTCATCCGTACCGATGAAACGCAGGTCGATCGGCTTCATATTGAAACCTTCGAAACCTACACTCAACGTACGGGCAGGATCATGCGAAGTGCCGGTACAGTCCGTACGGGTTACGACCACGTTATTCATGACATCATTCAGTACATAATCAATTTTTACCTGTATACCGGTCGCAGTCTCGGTTACGTAACCTTTGAACTTCGACAAACTGATCACGGAAAACGGATTAACAAACTGTATCCCAGCAACCCCGGTCAGGGACACGCTGGTAGTAACGGCGCAGTGGCCGTCGCCCGCAGGGGCCGTAACGGAGGCATTGCCGGAAAGCGAATAGTCGGCAAGCGTTCCCTTGGCAAGCCCCAGGTCGAACTGGAACAACTGGTTGATATCAGCAGGGCATGGCGCACCGAATCCCCGGTAGACCAGCGTAAACGTTGTCGTTTCTTTAAGCGCATCCGGGTGGCCCGAATTGGCGAGACCGCCCTGAAAACGGGTGTATAAAAATTTTCCTGTAAACTTTCGCAGCACAGAACGCGCAATTACTTTATTGTTCGATGATATCTCGATGGCGCCGGATACTTCGCGCCCGATGGCACATGCAAGGACAGCGGGTGACCAAAACGTTACCGGCACCTCCACACCATCCAATTTTACCGAACGTTTACCTGTACCGGGGTCCGCACCGAATGATCCATAGAGGTATAACCTGCATAGTCCTTTAATTGTGTCTTTCACATAATCCTCATCCACTTTCAAATACCGGACGCCCTGGTTGCCCAGCACGGTGATGTTCGCGATCAGCATAAAGTCTCCTCTCCGATGAAGGTTGATGGTAACAGCAACGGCCTCGGGATTGGCGGAAGGCACATGGTCCGGTGCCTGGTAAATCGCCTTTGGCCCTTCCCATTCGAGACTTCCTTCACCACTGTAACTCCATCCTCTTATTTCATCGGGACGTAATTCACGAGGAGAGGTATATACGGGAGCTGTTTTGTTGCCCGCCGGTTGATCATCGGGGTCTAATCGTGGAAAGGTGGTAGTCACTTTTAGTTCGATGACGTCACCGGTTTGTACCGTAGCGGCAGCAGGTGTCAGCTTCAGGCTTTTGAAATAAGTCCAGTCGCTGAAATGCGTGGTCGTAATTTTTATTTCGCGGTTTACCTTATCAACCGTTTTATCCAGGATCGCCTGCCAGTTTCCCTGTGCATCCTGGTACGCGATATCCAGGAATTCGGCCAGTGTGGAATCCGTGTCACCGGGTTTATAATGAACGACAACCGTAACCGGCTTGCTGAACTGTTCACCATGCGGTGTAATGCGATAAGCATTGCCGACGCCTGATGGAAGCTGGTTGGTAATAGGTTGAATGCTGATCGTTTTATCGGTGGTCAGCGCACCGGCCGGAATGATCAATGTGATGATACCATCCGCGCTGTTGAGTTGTCCGCCGGTTGCACCAATGGTTTTAGTCGCGGCCTGGCCTACCGGTGTACCGGTACCTGTTGCGGTGTTTTCATCATGTGCTACCACCGGTTGTGTATCCTTGCTTTTGCTGCAGGAACTGATCGAGAGGCTGCCGGCAATCAGTAATGCCAGCAGTGATACTGTAATTTTCATGTAATAAGGTTTATGTTTAGATTACTTCTCAAAAATAAACGGACGGCATTGGCCTTTTCAGCGGAAGATGTATTGATTGTTCAAACAATGGAATGAGTTGCTGGAGATAACGGAGATTTTTTGAATGGAAGGAACATTATAGCGGGACGAATAGAACACGGATAGAAGTGGATGGACGGATATTATGTGGATAAGGGCTGGTAAATGCAAAGCCTAAGATCAAATTAAATCCATTTGTATTTCTTCAGGAAAGAGGGAAAAGATATTATAGCAGTAGAAATAGAACACGGATAAATGTGGATGGATATTATTATGTGGATAGAGCCTGATAAATGAAATATTTAAAATCAATTTTAATCCGTTTATCTAGATATCCGTGTTCTATTTAATTCTCTGCTACACCAGGATTATCACATCAGCAAACGGATGCAGGTATTTGCCAGTGCAGGCAACCTCCTGGGTGAAAAGTAGGAAACGATCCGGTACTATTCAATGCCCGGAACAACCTTCTTCGGAGGCATAACGTACCGGTTGTAACACTCTTCTCCGTGGCCCTCTGTGTCTCCTCCGTGGCTCTCTGCGTATAACTCTTGTAGGAGAGATTCTAAATAAAGCTTTAATCAAAATTCTTACTCCCGGAGTTGTACGCAGAGAGCCACGGAGGAAGGGGTGTTAGGGATTGCTGATCTTTACCGGCTGTTTTGCATCATTGATGGCTACAAAAGTAAACTCACCTTCAATCGCTTTTTCTCTTTCATTGCTATAGGCTGTCTTGCGTTTCCTCGATGAGCAATTGTTTTCTGCAAGTCCGTGGTTTGCCAGCGACAGCCTTACGGTGTATACGGGTATGCATTCAAAGTTAAGAGCATACTCTTTGAACAGGAGAGTATTGGGAGAAATAATCAACCCGGAAGTATACAACGGGTTACAGCCCAATGCAAATTATAGTTTCGATGAATTACTGACGGATGTGGAAGGGTATGTATGGAAAGAATTAAAAGGACATGCGTCTATCAATGGTTACAGGCGTACTGTGCAGGCAATATATATAGACCGCCTGGTCGATTTCTTCAGGAAAAGTGCTCATGGTGGTGATTTCTCCATGCTGGATGGATGCACGATTGTGATTACCCATATCGGGAATCTTTATAATAAAATAACAAAATCGATCCCGGGTTATCACGATACCGGGGAATTGGCTCACCTGAAAGACATGCAGGCCCGTTTGAAAGGAGTGCTTAAATTCCGGCAGGAGTATGCAGGTGAAGCGCCTTATAACCCGATCACCCGTTTTATATTGAGCAGGGGCTCATCGGTTACTAATGCAGATACAGATGCGCCGGTCATGTTTTCCAACAGGCATCCCGGTTGCTGGGAAGAGGAAAATATTTTGATGGAGAATTCACCTGGTTCCTATTAAAATGATGGGAACACGGATCAGAAGGATGAAGGGATGAAAATGGATTTATATCCGTTTTATCTGTGTCATCCGTTTTATCCGTGTTCCTTGTATTAGCTTGCTGATATACACCTTTACTAAACCTGTAAGATTGATGGGAACACGGATCGGAGGGATAAAGGGATAAAAAATGGATTTATATCTTGTCTGCAAGCCGATCTATTTATATCCGTATATCCGTGTCATCCGTGTTCTATTGTATTAGACTACTGATATAGGCCTGTGCTAAACCTGTAATGGTGGTTAACACAGATTGGATGGATATAACGGATTTATATCTTATCTGCAAAATCAATCTATTTATATCCATATATCGGTGTCATCCGTGTTCCCTTGCATTAGCTGGCTGGTATAAGCCCGTGCTAAACCTGTAAGAAATAAGACAACTACCGTATAGGTTAAAAATTGTAAGTTGCGGTTCCATCAATATTCAATGAATGAAGACAATACCGGTTCGACAACTTGCCACTTCCCGGCAAAAGCCTGGTGATCCCGGCCGGTTCAGCATCCGCTCTGTCCAGCAACTCCTTAATGGTAACAATCTCGTCCACGATCTTCATAAACATGATTTCTATTTTGTTCTCGCCCTGCAAAAAGGAAAAGGTATCCACGAGATCGATTTTATCCCTTATGCCGTACATGATCACTCCGTTTTTATACTTCGCCCCGGGCAAGTGCACCGCCTCGAACTGAAAGCAGGCAGCATTGGTTTTTTAATGGAGTTCGACCTGTCTTTCTATCAACCGAAAAATACGATCACCGATCAGCGATGGAAGAAAGCAACCAGTAAGAATTATTGCGAAGCAGAAGCCGCCGGCTTCCTGAAATTGCATACTATTCTTGATAATGCATTCAACGAGTTCACGGAAAAGCAGGATGCCTACGCAGAAGCAATAAAAGCCAACCTCGATCTTTTCTTTATTGAATATACCCGCCAAAGCCGCGATCCCCAACGCATCACTAAAACAGAAAACAACTATACCCAGGAGCGTTTTGAGGAATTGCTTCAACTACTGGAAACTAATATCGTAAACAAGAAGAATGTTTCCGACTACGCCAACCTGCTGAATCTTTCTTCTTACCAGTTAAACGCCATTACCAAAACATCTGTTGGTAAAACCATGTCCGATCTTATCAATGAACAGATCCTCCTTGAAGCAAAACGATATTTACTGGCCACTCCCAACCAGGTAAAAGATATAGCCGATCACCTGGGCTACGAAGATGTCTCCTACTTTATCCGGTTCTTCAAAAAACATACAGGGCAATCCCCGGAGGCTTTCCGCAAGAATTTTAAATAAGTCCTATCCAACTTCATCAACGTCCTGCCAGCACACCTGTTGCCCGGTTTACTTTTGTGTGAGAATAAATACTCACTAAAAGATAAACGAGATGAAAGCAAAAGCAATACTATTATTATCGATCAGGATCTGGATGGTCATCTATCCTTCGATCACCGGTTTTCTTTTCTTATTCGGTAAGCAACTCTCGGCACTCCCGCTATACCAGCGCACATTTATTTTAACCATTACACTGGTTCCCTGGATGATGTTTATCGGTGTGCCGTTCCTGGACTATGTTATCAAACAGGTTACCAAAAATGGAATTGTCAACCGCGATAAGTAATAATCATTTATTGATAAATCATTCAACTAGCATTATGAAACAGGACAAACAATTCGAAGTGATCATTGTCGGCGGCAGTTATGCCGGGCTGGCAGCAGGAATGGCGCTGGGCCGTGCCCTGCGAAAGGTTTTGATTATCGATAGCGGAAAGCCCTGTAATGCACAAACGCCATATTCACATAATTTCCTGACCAACGATGGAAAGACACCCGCAGAAATTACTGCTCTTGCCAGGCAACAGGTGAAACAATATGATACGGTTAGCTTTCTCGATGCTGTGGTGACAACCGGTGTTGCTATTGCAAATGAATTTGAGATACACATAAATACAGGCGAATCTTTTACTGCACGCAAACTGGTTTTCGCAACAGGTATAAAAGATGTTCTACCCGAACTGCCCGGCTTCGCCAATTCCTGGGGTATCAGTGTCCTGCATTGTCCCTATTGCCACGGCTATGAAGTGCGCCATCAGAATACCGGTATCCTTGCCAATGGAGATACTGCATTTGAACTGGCAACCCTGATATCCAACTGGACAAACGACATGACGGTTTATACAAATGGTCCATCCACACTTACAAAAGAACAGGGAGCAAAACTTCATCAGCACCAGATAGGCATAACGGAATCAAAGATCGAACGGCTTGCGCAAGTGGACGGTTATGTTAATCATATCATTTTCAGCAATGGAGAGGTGAAACCGGTAAAAGCCTTGTATGCGCGGGTTCCTTTTGTACAGCATTCCACAGTTCCTCAATCCCTGGGTTGTGAATTGACAACAGACGGCTATATCAAAATCGATGCGGCACATCGGACAACCCTTTCTGGTGTTTATGCCTGCGGCGATAATACTACCCGTATGCGCACCGTAGCCAATGCAATCGCAGCAGGTACAACAACCGGTTTGATGGTGAATAAAGAACTGATCGAAGAGAATTTCTAATGTGTAATTAAAATTATAACGATGGATAAATTAATCATAGAAACAGAACGGCTTCGCATCAGGAATCTTGTATTGACAGACCTTCTTGATTTTCATTCTTACCGTTCCGATCCTGAGGTCGCCCGATACCAGGGGTTTGATGTTTTCACTATCGAAGATGCGGAGACATTTATCAAGGAACAGGCTGACAGATCATTCGGCAACTCAGATGAATGGGTGCAATACGGAATAGAAAATAAAGCCAGCGGGAAATTGATTGGAGATTGTGCGATCAGGTTAGGTCATGATATAAGGCTTGGAGAGATCGGTATTACCATTTCTCCCACAGAACAAAAGAAAGGATTTGCAAAAGAAACCCTGCTGGCTATTTTAAATTTCTTGTTTAACCTTCCTGGTTTCCACCGTGTTACTGAAACAGTTGATGCAGACAACACAGCTTCCATCCGTTTGCTCGAAAGTATTGGCTTCCGGCAGGAAGGATATTTTATCGAAAATATTTTTTTCAAAGGAAAATGGGGAAGTGAATACCAGTATGCCATGCTCAAAGGGGATTGGGTACGATTGTATCAGCAGTCCCTTAATTCCTAAACAATTTATTTTTAAAAAGCATAATATGAAATCAACATTTACAAAAACAAAAACAATCGTCATCGTACTCATTCTTGGCATACTTTCACTTACTTCCATTTCGCAGGAAACACGGTTTAGTATTTCCATCAATTCACTCACCACGAATTTTAATTATGGTAAATCCAACCAGGGGCTAAGACCTTACAAAAAGGATTTTAAAGGATTCCAGGCCGGTGTATCTTATCAAGTAAGAGTAACGCCTGCGTTTTCGGTGGTACCTGAACTTTATTTCGCAATAAAAGGTGGGATATTGAAACAAAACAACCCGGTCACCATAAATAAGTCGATACTGCGCTTCTCAAGCATTGAAATACCCGTACTGGTACGCTTTCATTTCAAAAAATTATACCTGAATGCCGGGCCTTATAGCGGGTATGCTGTTGGTGGTCGACTGAAAATTGACGGCACAGAAACAATCCCTCACTCGTCAACAAAAATCTCCTTCAGTAAATCAACTGATGATTTCAAACGCTGGGATGCAGGCATACAGGCGGGTGCTGGTTATAATTTCAGTATGAAGAAAAGTACGCTCACGTTGGATGTCCGCTATGGATACGGGCTGGTCAACATGTCAAGGGAGCTGGCACACTATAACCGCATGCTGAATATCAGCCTGGTTGTTTCGAAGAGAGGGAGAAGTTAGGTTTTAGGTGTTAAGTGGAGCAACGCACGTTGATATAAACCTGATCGTGATACCCGCGTTTTCTCACTTAACACCTAAAACCTAACATCTAAAACCTTAAAGCTCTGGGAGGAATTTTTTAAATAATTAAACAAACAAATATGAAGATTATCGTCGTCGGTGCTTCGGGCACTATGGGAAGTTTTCTGGCTGATGCATTGGAAAAAGATCATGAAGTCGTCCGGGCAGATCGCCGCAGCAAAGAAGCGCAGGTGGATATCACTTCCGCCGAATCTATTGAAAATATGTATAAAAAAGTGGGACCTTTTGATGCATTGATCTCTACGGCAGGTCCTACTTATGTAGGTCCCTGGATCAATTTAACGGATAAAACATTTCGCCAGGGAGTAGAAGGTAAGATGATGGGACAGATCAACCTCGTGCTGATCGGTCAGCATTATATCAATCCGAAAGGTTCTTTCACATTGATCACAGGAGCATTGACACATGAGCCGCAAAGAAATTTTGCCAATGCCTCAGCTGCGAATGCAGCAGTGGAAGGATTTGTTCATGGAGCAGCTATCGAATTGGCAAATGGTATTCGTATCAATGCGGTTAGTCCTACGGTAATAGAAAATTCACCGCAGTATTTTCCTTTCTTCCCGGGAGAGATACCGGTTACTATGAAACAACTCGAATACGGTTTCAGGAAAAGTATATTCGGAGCAAACACCGGGCAGATCATCAAGCCTTACTAATCCCTGCGATTCTCTGTGTCTTCTCTGTGGTCCTCCGTGGTATATGCCCTGTAGGAGAGTTTCTATTCAAAAGTTCTGAATGCTTTAACCTGGCATCTTGCTACTGGAATTATACGCAGAGGATCACAGAGAAGACACAGAGGGCCGCGGAGATATTTTTTTACGGGATAACCATAATATGGTCAGGACAGCGAGTGCACCAAATACGATCACCCATAACCAGGGAAATGAATGACCGGCATCATTCAATACAATCACACCCGGTTTGCCCATCAATACAATGCCTGCCCAGTAAGCCGGCGCTTTCATTCTTCCTTTGGCCTGTGCGAGGAACATTAATTTAGCCTGTTGCAGTGCTTCTTCCGCCGTCATTTTTTTAATCAGGTTCTGAATAAAGAAATCGGTAATGATATTACTCGATTGTTCATCCAGTTTCCATAGACCGGTAAGGATCATATTACTGCCGGCATAATTAAATGCATGCGCAAGAGATACCATGCCTTCACCATCACGGAAACCCGGTCTCCCGGATTCACATGCTGTCAAAATGGTAAGATCAGCGCTCATGTTACAGTTATAGATATCTGATAAATACAATGAGTTGGTATCATTCACCGCGGTAATATTCTTGGCAAAGATCAATCTTGATCTTTCTGGTTGTGTGTTATTATATTCCGCGTGTGTGCCGATATGAATGATCTTATGACCCGCTGCATTTTGTACAAAGGATTGTTCGGTAGAAGCATTATTCATATAGGCTTTTCCATGCAACTGGTCCTTGATCTTTTCAGCCAGCGTCGAAGTATTGGGTTGTGGTAATAAAGAGAGATATTGATAATCCAGGTTCACCGAATCCTTTACCCGGTTGCGGTACTCGTTTTTGATAGCATCCGAGAAGCCCGGTACAAAAGCAATATAATCTTCGCGGTGCATGGTATTGTTTACCGGCTGATCCAGCATAAATAAACTATAATGATAGCTAAGGGCATGATCTGCCAGCAGGCTGTTGGCAGCCATGGTTTCGAAAGAAGAACCCGGTCTTATTTGCAGCATATCGAATCCTACATTGTATAGAATCCCATCAGGAATAATAATTACTTTTTTTGTATGAATAGCCGGCGCCAGCGGTTGCCAGATCTGTGTATATAATTCATATAGTAAGGCCAGTTGATCCTGTTCACCAGTATGTGGATCCAATGCTGTTTTTATTTTATCAGCCAGTTGAGCGCTTTCCAGGTGAACGAGTTGCTTATGAGTACTGTCTGCCACCAATGCCAGCAAGGCGCTGTCATTAAAAAAATAACGTACCAGCGTGGTTTGTGCAGGAATTGTTTGCTGTAACTGCGGAAGATGTTTTACAATGCTCGCATAACGCATAGCATAATAAGCAGGATACCGGTTACGGATATTGTCCAAATGCTCATCCCAACGCTGCACTGCCTGCAGATAGCCATTCATCAGACTGGTATTATCACCACCGGTTTGCAAAGAAGCAGGTATCGCTGCTTTCAGGCGTTGTTCTTCCTGCTGCACCGCTTCCGGCAGATTAGCGAAACGCATCGCCTTCTCTTTATCGAGATTGCTGCGGATACGGTTATAAATACCGGATTCATGCAGGTTGATAAATCCATCGAGATAATTTTCATCACCTGTTGTTTCGTATAATTCCAACTGAATTTTTTTTGCAAAGTCAATCAGTTCGGCATTATCCGCCATCAATATATTGATACTGCCCGCATCATCCAGCAATACTTTTCTTTTCTCCAGGGTATGAAGGGCATTATCCAGTTGCCCGGCTAATGCTTTTAAATAACCGGCACTTTTTATTTTCTGCAACTGATAACCGGCTTTTGCCTGGATCAGCACGGCTCTCGGCTTAAACACTTCGATCTTGGCAGAATCAAGCAAAGTAGCTCCCTGGCTCACCATTTTATTCACGAGCGCAAGCGCA
>CAMLGR010000145.1 GCA_946479615.1 uncultured Bacteroidota bacterium
ATCCTGCGTCAATCAACTTATTATTAAATGACCTCTTAGGTGGAAGAGGATGGTGGCTTGTAAAAGGGGCCTTGGTTCGGGGCCCCTTTCTTTTTTTTCTCCCCGCCTGGCTTCTCCTCAATTTTTTATCAATTTTTTATCAAGGCATTTTATTTTTATAAGGATTATCCATTAATTCCGTTTGAAATGTTCAATACACAACAATCAATATCCAATTTTCAAGGATTGCAATTATAAAATGAGATGTACTATATACCCCAATATTGAGCATTGATTATTGAATATTGATTATTTCTCTTCCAACCCTCTAAAACGGCTTGTTTCACCCCGATTTCAGCGCTTCATTCTTCTTTCATACATTTGTTACCGAGCTTTTTATAATATGGAATATAATACTACACGAAACCACCTCATCATGAGTGAGTATGGTCGCCACGTTCAAAAGATGATTGAACACCTGCTGACCATCGAAGATCCCGAAAGACGCCAGCGTAATGCATATGCGGTTATTGAACTGATGGGCTTTCTGAACCCCCACCTGAAAAACGTGGAGGATTTCCGGCACAAACTCTGGGACCACCTGTTCCTGGTATCCGATTTCAAGCTGGATGTCAAGTCTCCTTACCCGATCCCCACCCGGGAATCATTAAGCGAGAAACCCAAGCCCCTGCCTTATCCCAAACGCTTTCCGAGGTATTCGCATTTGGGCAAGAACCTCGAGATCGTTATCAAAAAAGCATTAAAAGAAGAAGATGCTGATAAACGCGCCGGGTTTGCCAATGCTATCGCTTATTATATGAAGCTGGCCTATAACAACTGGCATAAAGAGATCATGCATGATGATGCGATCCAGAATGAACTGACCAATATTACAGACGGTCAACTGACCTTTACCAATACCCCTTATGTAAAAGCATTCCGTCCGCAGGATAACCGCGATCGTGACCGCGGCGGATATGGCAAACAACGCGGCAAGTTCCAGCATCGCAATGGCGGAGGCGGTGGCGGCGGTGGCAGAAGAAATGACCGCAACGACAGAGGCGGTGGTGGCGGAGGTTTTAAAAAGAAAAGATACTGACCGGAATAAGACCGGAATAAAAATTAAAAAGTCAAAAAGAGTTTACTCCGGTAGTAAACTCTTTTTGACTTTTTAATTTTTACTTTTTACTTACTTACTTTTACAACACATACCTATAATAACCAGCATGAATTCCTTTGAAGTAATCGGTGGAAAAAAACTGAAAGGCGAAATTATCCCGCAAGGCGCCAAGAACGAAGCACTGCAAATTATCAGCGCCGTTTTATTAACCCCCGAGAAAGTTACCATTACCAATATTCCCGATATTCTCGATGTCAACCTGCTGATCGAATTGCTGGGAGAGATGAATGTAAAGATGGAAAGACCGGTACGCGATACCTGCATTTTCCAGGCCGATAATGTCAATATCGATTATCTCCATAGCGAAGATTATAAAAAGAAAAGCGGCCGTCTCCGCGGCTCCGTTATGCTGGCAGGTCCCCTGCTTGCACGTTACCGGAAAGCATTTATTCCCAAACCCGGTGGCGATAAGATCGGAAGAAGGAGACTGGATACACATATCACCGGGTTTGAAAAACTCGGGGCCAGTTTTCAATATCATTCCGAAGATGGCTTTTTTCATCTCGAAGCACCCGATCTGAAAGGAACAAGCATGCTGCTCGACGAGCCTTCTGTAACAGGCACTGCCAATATTGTAATGGCAGCGAGTATGGCAAAGGGCATCACTACGATTTACAATGCAGCCTGCGAACCATACATACAACAACTTTGCAAAATGCTGAAACGCATGGGTGCAAAGATCGATGGCATTGGCAGCAATATGCTGCGGATCGAAGGCGTAAATTATTTAGGAGGCACTGATCATCGCATGTTGCCTGATATGATCGAAGTAGGATCTTTTATCGGTCTGGCAGCAATGACGCAAAGCGATATCACGATCAAGGATGCAGGTATCGAACACCTGGGTATCATTCCCGAAAAATTCCAGCAGTTAGGGATCAACATGAATTTTGTTGGCGATGATATTCATATCCCCTCGCAGGAAATATATGAAGTGCATCGCTATCTCGATGGTGGCGTATTGACTGTTTACGATCATCCCTGGCCTGGTTTTACACCCGACCTGCTGAGCATTGTGCTGGTAACAGCGATACAGGCAAAAGGAAGTGTATTGATCCATCAAAAAATGTTCGAGAGCCGTCTCTTCTTTGTCGATAAACTCATCGATATGGGTGCACAGATCATCTTATGCGATCCTCACCGCGCTGTTGTTATCGGGTTGGAACGGGAACAGAAACTCCGTGGCATTACGATGAGCAGTCCTGATATACGTGCCGGTGTATCGCTGCTGATCGCCGCCTTAAGCGCTGAAGGTAAAAGTACGATCCAGAATATTGAACAAATAGACAGAGGCTATCAATATATCGATCAGCGATTGAAGAACCTGGGTGCGCAGATCACAAGAACCTGACAATTGGGAAATTTCGAAACTGATAAGAGGATGTTTCAGGTTATTTGAAAAGTAGAACACGGATAGAAGTGGATGGACGGATATTAATTGGATTTAAAACTACATCCTGATCTATTTTTTATCCGTATATCTACTTCTATCCGTGTTCCATTTCTTGCTAAATTTTTCAATTTCAAAATTTCCAAATCCTTTAGCTTTGCCCGCAATGGCGATCTATCAAAATAAAATCATCGTTATCACAGCTCCTTCGGGCGCAGGTAAAACTTCGATCACACGGTTCCTGCTTGATAAATACCCGCAACTAGCTTTCTCTGTCTCTGCAGCCACCCGCAAAGCAAGACATTATGAAAAAGAAGGCCGCGATTATTATTTCCTCACGGCAGAAGATTTCAAACAACGGATCCAGCAGAATGAATTCCTGGAATGGGAAATGGTATACGAAGGAAAATATTATGGCACACTGAAAAGCGAATTGCAACGCATCTGGGATAAAGATCAATGTCCCCTGCTCGATATCGATGTGAAAGGAGCTATTCATGTCAAACAACAATACGATACTGCACTTACCATTTTTATACAACCCCCTTCTGTGGATGAATTGAAAAGAAGACTGGAATCCAGAGGAACGGAAACAGTCGAATCTTTACAGGCCAGGGTGAATAAAGCCTCTTACGAAATATCTTTCAAGGATCATTTTGATAAAATCATTCTTAATGACGATCTCACTGCTGCCTGCGCAAAAGCGGAAGAAATCATCAGGGAATTCCTCGGACTGAAACAGTAATAAAAATCACCGTATTTCCGGTTGCCCGGACTGTATATTCCCTGTTCCTGTTCAATATTCTCTTATTACCTTTACTCCATGACCGAATGGAAGACGATTACCTGGTTTATTCTTACCCTGCTGCTGATGGGTTTCTTTGCAGGTATTGAAATGGCCTATTACAGTGCCAACCGGCTGAATATTGAACTGCGTAAAAAACAGGCCGACACGACGGGTAATTTATTAACGAAATTCATCGATGAACCGGCTACGTTTATCGGCACTACGCTGATCGGTTTTACCATCTTCCTTGTTTTTTTTGCATTACAGATCAGTACGGTAATGAGACCGGTATGGAACTACCTGCATGTTCCCTACCAGGGCATCCACATTTTCGTAGAGATCATCCTGGCTACTTTTATCGTATTGATCTTTGCCGAATTCATTCCCCGCGCTATTTTCCGGGCCAGGAGCAATACATTGCTGATACGCCTGGCGCTGATCACTGATTTTTTTTACCAGATGTTTTCACCGCTGGCCGATCTGCTGATCCGGTTTGCCAACTGGTTATTGAAATATGTTTTCAATGTGCGGCTCGATCAGCATAAAGAATCATTGAACCTGAGCGAGCTTAAAAATCTTTTCCAGCAATCCCGGCACGAAGACAGGCAGGATCATAATACGCAATTGCTCGAGAATGCACAGGAATTTCCCAAGGTGAAGATCAGGCAATGCCTGGTACCACGGAAGGAGATCATTGGTATCGACATGCAATCATCGATCAGCGATCTGACAAATAAATTTGTAGAAACCAAACTGAGCAAATTAGTCGTATATGAAAACAACATCGATCATATCACGGGTTATGTGCACCAGTTGGATCTTTTTAAAAAACCGGAGAATATTCAATCCGTGCTATTGCCTATCCCGGCTGTGCCGGAAAGCATGAGTGCGGCAGACCTGATCAGTAAATTCAGTAATGAGCGCAAAAGCATTGCCTGGGTAGTAGATGAATTTGGCGGCACAGCAGGCATCATCACCATGGAAGATGTGCTGGAAGAACTGTTTGGAGAAATCCAGGATGAATATGACAGGGAAAAATTTGTAGAGAACCAGATTGCAGAAAATGAATACATCTTTTCCGGCCGGCTGGAACTTGATTACCTGGAAGAAAAATATGGCTTCAGTTTTCCCGGAAATGCCTCGGAAACCCTTTCCGGCTATATCATTAACTTTCACGAAACAATTCCCCAGCAAAAGGACCGGATCATCATCGAAGATTACGAATTTGACGTGATCAGCGTCAGCGACACCAGGATCGAGATGGTGAAGATGAAAAAACTGAAATGACAGTTCGCAGTAAGCAGCCTGGCAACCGGCAGTCAATCTCTGCAATTAGTCATTGTTCTCCCGGCCGGTAAAGATATTGCCAGCTTTCAGATACTGACTGCCGGCTACCGGACTGCCAATTGTTAGGCTATTGACTACCAATCGCCCACTGCGAACTGCCCACTGTCCCTTATCTTTGTCCACTTATTTAAAACTCACGATGGCTCTACTGGATTTTCTCAGCCGAAGGCAAAAGGATAGTGATGCGGAAATGTCGTTTATCGACCATTTGGAAGAATTGCGCTGGCATATCATCCGCTCTGTCATTGCGGTACTCATTTGTGCTATCGTGGTGTTTATTTTTTCGGATTTCGTGGTAGATACGATTCTATTCGGCCCTACACGTCCCGATTTCGTTTCTGCCAGGTGGCTGTGCAGCCTGGGAAGAAGTATCGGTATCGGTGACACATTATGTTTCCCTGAAGTCAAGGCCAAATTTTTGGAGAATACGATGACGGGGCAGTTCATCGCTTCCTTTACCCTCGCTTTTATCGGCGGGTTCATCATTGCCTTCCCTTATATCTTCTGGGAATTCTGGCGTTTTGTAAAACCTGCTTTATCGACCAAAGAGTTGAGAAAGACAAGAGGTGTTATTTTCTGGGTATCCTTATTATTCTTCATGGGAGTTGCCTTCGGATATTTTATCCTGACGCCTTTCATGGTGAATTTTTATTTCAATTATAAATTGAGTGCGCAGATCGAGATCATGCCTTCTTTTTCCGATTATCTCGAAAACCTGATCTATACAACGGTCGGCATCGGTGTACTTTTCCAGATGCCATTGCTGGTAATGGTACTGGCGAGAATAGGTATTGTAACAGCTAAATTTCTGCGCAAATACCGCCGTCATGCTTTTGTGCTGATACTGATCGCTGCTGCGATCATTACACCATCAACCGATCCATTCAGTCTTACGATTGTGACCATTCCTCTATATCTTCTTTTTGAAGCCAGTGTTATTGTAGCAGCCCGTGTAAATAAGAGCCAGGCAGAAAAAGAAAATAACCCGGAGGAATGGAGTTAATTAATTCAGGATGATGAATGGGGATTTTGAAATGAAGCCGCCAGGAAGATTATAAGTACCTTTAACTGTGATTTCAAGATTTGTCTATTCCTAAATTGTGTTTGTATGAATTCTCCTTTTGATCTTAGTAAACCTATTGCTATCGGTAGTGATCATGCCGGGTTTGATTATAAAGAACAACTGATTTCTTTTTTAGAAGGCAAAGGTGCCAGCTATAAAGATCTGGGCACTTACAATAAAGATTCAGTGGATTATCCTGATTTTGCACACCCGGTAGCCCAGTCGGTGGAATCCGGGGAAGCAGCGTTCGGAATACTTCTTTGCGGCACTGCCAATGGTGTGGCCATTACGGCCAATAAGCATCAGCATATCCGGGCGGCCATTTGCTGGGGAGAAGAAATTGCCAAACTGGTTCGCGAGCATAATGACGCCAATGTGCTTTGTATCCCTTCCCGTTTTGTGCGTGAAGGCGATGCCGAGAAGATGGTGCAGGTGTTTATGACCACTAAATTCGAGGGTGGCCGCCATAAGAACCGTGTGATGAAGATCGCCTGTTCCTGATCTCATACCAACCATTAACCATTTATCAAATCGTTCCCTGCCGGAATTTATTTTCTGGTAAGTTTGATCTATTATTTTTTTAAAAAACACCACATGAAGAAGCTGCCTCTTTTTATTATCCTTTTCCTGCCGGTTGTTACGTTTGCGCAGAAAAAGGCAAATCCTTTGTCCTTTGCCAAAACGATTACTGCAGAGGATCTGCAAAAACATTTGTACACGGTTGCCAGTAAAGAAATGCAGGGACGCGAAACAGCCTCTCCCGGCCAGAAAAAAGCTGCCGCCTATATCGAAAATCATTTTAAATCGCTGGGGTTATTGCCAGGCAACAATGGCAGCTACCAGATGACCTATCCGGTTTACAGTGATGAAGCAGGCAAATCTATCTTTGAAATAAATAATAAGGAGTATAAAGTAAACGACGACTACCAGCCTTATGCGTTCAGCAATTATAATACATCGCAATACTTTTCTGAAGTAGTGTTTGTGGGTCACGGTATCTCCGACAGTGCAGTGGATGATTATAAGGATGTGAATGTGATCGGTAAACTGGTGATGATACTCGATGGCGGTCCTGATGGTGAAAAATCAAACCAGGCACGTGCAGGATCATCGGCAGGCATTTTTACCAAGATCGTCAATGCACAAAAAAGAGGAGCGGCTGCGGTACTGATCGTCGGCGCGGGTTTTCCCCGTCAGCCCCGTCGTACAGCATCGATGTACCAGGAACTGTACCGGCCCACACAATACCTCAATACTTATTTTATCTCTGAAAAACTAGCTGCTACGCTGACCGGCGATATCGATTGGGGAAATATTAAGGAAGATGCCAAACATGGCCATGTGCCTGCCCGCGTGTATGCAGCCGATATTCATCTGCAATCTGAAAAGAAGGTAAATAAACTGGAAAGCAGTAATGTGATTGCCGTGTTGGAAGGCACCGATCTGAAAGATGAATATGTTTTCCTGACAGCGCACTATGATCACCTGGGCATCCGCAACGATACAACTATTTACTATGGCGCCGATGATGATGGCTCAGGTACAGTGAGTATCCTGGAACTGGCAGAAGCTTTTGCCAAAGCAAAGGCAGCGGGTAATGGCCCGAGAAGAAGTATTGTATTCATGACTGTGAGCGGTGAGGAAAAAGGATTATGGGGATCGGAATACTATGCCAATCATCCTGCTTTCCCGCTGGAAAAAACATCAGTGGATCTGAACATCGATATGATCGGTCGTATTGGTGAAGAATACCTGAAGGATAAGGATTCTGCCAACTATGTCTATGTTATTGGCGATGATAAGCTGAGTACAGATCTGCGGCCGATCACCGATAAGGTTAATAAAACATTGAAATTAAAACTCGATAGAAAGTATAATGACCTGAATGATCCGAATCGTTTCTATTACCGCAGCGATCATTTCAATTTTGCAGAGAAAGGTGTTCCGATCATTTTCTATTTCAATGGTGTGCATGCAGACTATCACCGTCCTACCGATACGCCTGACAAGATCAATTATAAATTAATGGCAAAACGGGCGCAGCTTGTATTCTATACCGCCTGGGAAATGGCCAACCGTAATGATATGCTGAAAAGGGATATCAAGCTGGATGTACCGAAGGGGTTTTAAATAAGAAATGAAGAATAAGAAATAAGGAATGAGGAAGTAGCAGTTGCTTATTTTCTCATTCCTTATTTTTTGTTTCTTATTTCCTGTTTTCTACCATCCCAGCACCCATGCAAAGATCAGCGGCGCTACAATAGTCGCATCGCTTTCTACAATGAATTTGGGTGTATGAATATCCAGTTTACCCCAGGTGATCTTTTCATTCGGAACAGCTCCCGAATAAGAACCATAGGATGTAGTACTGTCACTGATCTGGCAGAAATAGCTCCAGAAAGGCACATCGTGCCATTCCAGGTCCTGGTACATCATTGGCACCACGCAGATAGGGAAATCGCCGGCGATACCACCACCGATCTGGAAAAAGCCAACTCCTTTACCGGCTGAATTATTACGATACCAGTCGGCGAGCCAGACCATGTATTCAATACCGTTCTTAACAGTGCTGGCTTTTAACTCTCCTTTGATCACATAGCTGGCGAATATATTCCCGGTCGTGCTGTCTTCCCAGCCTGGTACTACAATAGGAATATTCTTTTCGGCAGCAGCGATGATCCAGCTATCTTTCGGATCGATCTCATAATATTGTTTCAGATCGCCGCTCAATACTGTTTTGTATAAAAATTCGTGCGGGAAATAACGTTCTCCTTTGGCTTCCGCATCCTGCCATTGTTTAACCAGGTGTTTTTGCAACCGGCGAAAAGCTTCTTCTTCAGGGATACAGGTATCGGTAACGCGGTTGTAATGATTTTCGAGCAGGTCCCATTCTTCCTGGGGAGTAAGATCGCGGTAATTAGGAATGCGTTTGTAATGCGAATGCGCAACCAGGTTCATCACATCTTCTTCGAGGTTAGCGCCGGTGCAGCTGATAATATCCACTTTGCCCTGGCGGATCATCTCGGCTAAGGAGATACCCAGTTCCCCGGTACTCATAGCGCCGGCGAGTGTGACCATCATTTTACCTCCTTCGAGCAGGTGTGTTTCATAACCTTTGGCAGCATCGATCAGTGCGGCTGCATTAAAATGACGGTAATGGTGTTCGATAAACTGTGAAACGGGTCCCTTTTTCATTATTGTAATATTTAAACCGCCTTCAGATCACAATAAGGTGAGACAATGCGGATGAGCCCGCAAAAATACGTTTTTGATGAAACCCTGCACCAATAAATAATCATGACCTTTACATGATCCACGGAGGTTATATAATAACAAAACCCTGCACTTTTAAGTAACAGGGTTTGTTTTTACCACACACCAAAATCCCCACCCTGATGGCAGGGATAATGCGATTATAACTTGGCCGTTTTTTTATATAATTCCCAGTTGGAAACACCTTCCGATTTAAGCGTCATTCTCTTTTCTGCACTTTCCAGTGTTACATAATAATTGGTGCCTTCGCTGTTGGATACTTCGATCAGATCAGATATCCAGTAAGCGCTATACTCTTTACGCAATTTTGTTTGCAGGGCCAGTGGCAGGTTTAAAGAGCTGATATTACGGCTGATACCCATCAGTTCGCCCTGGCTGCTGTAGAACGCAGTAATATACTGGTCGTTCATTACAAATTCTGCTTTGAAGAAATCTTCACCAGCGCTCCATGATATTTCAGTAGCACCTGTAAATTCTTTGTTAAAAGCATTCAACACATTTTTACTTACGTTTCCTTCCCCGGCAAAAGCAAACAGGCTGCTTGCTGCAATAGCCAGTGTCATGATGATCCTTTTCATACTTATAATTATTTTTTGGTTTAGGTTTTAAAAAAATTCTTTCATTGAATAAGACGACACAAAAGTATTTCGTGTTACAGGTAGCTGCAAGTGAATTGTGATTAATGGGGACGCATGTTAAACACAGTTAACAAACACGAATCATTGTGAACCGTACATCCTTTGTTTGGTACGCTTATAAGGCCGGATAACGCAATTGATACAAAATTTGATTTGGTATTTTCGAAAAGTATTTAGATATTTGTCTAAATATTTAATGAATCAGTTGTAAATGAATACCGTTTTCAAGGCCCTGAATGACCCTACCCGCCGCCAGATCCTGGAATTGCTCAGAGAGAAGGAGATGACTGCGGGCGAAATCGTGGAGAAATTCAATATATCCGGTCCCAGCATATCGCATCACCTGGACCTGCTGAAACAGGCCAACCTGGTACTGGCGGAGAAAGATGGACAGTATATCTTTTATTCATTAAATACTACCGTCATGGATGAGATCATGAAATGGCTCCTCCAGTTCAAAGCAAAAAAGAAATGAGATGGATAACCTGCTTAAAAAAATCGTCTGGCCGATCATTATCGCCCCTGCCATTTATATGGTTATTGTCTGGAACAAAATACCGGCTACGGTTCCACTTCATTATAACCTGAAGGGAGAAGTTGACCGGTATGGCAATAAAAATGAACTGCTCACTGTCGCAGCAATTCTTATCATCGTAAGTGCGCTTGTATTCCTGCTTGTTTCAAACATATACCGCATCGATCCTAAAAAATATGCTGCCGTGAATAAAACGCGTCTTTTGCGGATGGGGTTTGCGATCAGTGTATTTATAGCGGCTATTCTTTGCATGATCATTTACAGCACCCTTCATAACCAGCCTAAATTCTTTACCCGGCTTATGATGGCGACGATCGGTTTGTTGTTTTGCATCCTGGGTAATTATATGTTTACAATAAAGCCTAATTATTTTGCGGGTATTCGTTTGCCCTGGACATTGGAGAGTGAGGACAACTGGAGGAAGACGCATTTGCTGGGAGGTAAATTATTTTTTGCGGGAGGTTTTTTAATTACTCTTATCAGCTTTACGATACCGGCTATTGCATTACCGGCTACTTTTTCAGCTATTACGGTGATAATAACATTGATACCCTGTATTTATTCTTTCTGGTTGTATAAAAAGCAGAAGGGCAGCAGCGCCTGAACCTTATAGGTTGTTCCCTCTTGCTGATAACACAACAATTTCGTGAAGAAATAAACATTCTTATCGTGTTATTCCCTGATCATTGCGATAAATAAACCGTTTTTAATCTTATTACATCTACTGCCAACCCGTTATTTTAATGGCAGAGTTCGAACCTATAAGGTTGATCCTTATAGGTCCTCTCTGCCTGCTGATAACACGACGACTTTATGAGGAAGTGAACATTCTTATTGTGTCATTCTTCTGATCATTGCGATGATAAAACGCTTTGTTTCCCATGGTTGAAACCATGAGCCAAAAACATGGCCCAACCAGCTTCGAACCTTATAGGTTCATTTCCCTCCGCTGGCTTACCTTCATCAAACAATTTTACCCCTTGAATTATCTCGCTCATGCATATCTTTCTTTCAGCCACCCTGAAATAACGGTTGGCAATATGATCAGCGATTTTGTGAAAGGAAAAAAACAATTTGATTACCCTCCCGGTATTCAAAAAGGCATCACCCTCCATCGTCATATCGATAATTTTACAGACACCCATCCCTCCACACAACAAGCCAAAGCCATCTTTCGCCCCCATTACCGCCTCTACTCCGGCGCCTTTACCGATGTCGTGTATGATCATTTCCTGGCTATCGATAAAAACGAATTCACTCCCGGTTCACTATTTGACCTGTCCCAGCAGGTTTACAGCGACATTGATCGTCATATTGAATGGCTGCCGGAACGATTTGCCCGGTTTTTTCCCTACATGAAATCCCAAAACTGGCTGTTTAATTACCAGGCTCCCGTCTGGATCAGCATCGGCATGCAGCCCGCCATGAACCACCACGGC
>CAMLGR010000146.1 GCA_946479615.1 uncultured Bacteroidota bacterium
ACCCTGTCATGAAACAGGCCCAGGTCCAATCCGATATCAAGACTATGTTGAATCTCCCAGCGATAATCATTGTTATAAAGCTGCGATGGCCTGAAACTGGTGGTTTGATAAGGAAACTGTGTAAATATCCAGGTATCTAAAAACTGGTAATCACCTATCTGGTCATTCCCCGTAGTGCCATAACTGACGCGAAGCTTACCATGATCGATCATCTGTAAATGATCATCAAAGAATTTCGTGTTGGAAAAGATCCAGGCGCCTGCCAGCGAAGAAAAACTGGCGAACTGCCTGTCAGGGCCGAAACGGGATGAACCGTCGCGGCGTATTGTTCCTTCTACAATGTATTTCGAACTCCAGTTAAAATTCAATAATCCATAGCCGGAAACGATCCGGTATTTCTTATAATCATTAGTACCGGTTAGCGTCCGTGCCCCGGCCAGCGTATGAATATTAATATCATTGATATATCCATACGCTTTGACCAATGAACTCATTCCTGTCTGTTCCCGGAAAGAAGAACCGGCCAGTGCTTTTACAGCTAACTTATTATCGATATACTTATGACTGAATGCTACTTGTGGTTCAATGATCCAGTTCTTGCTTTTGCTGTTTCCGAATACAGCCGATCCTGTAGGGTTGGTCGCGGGGTCCTGTGAAGCAATTGGTATAAATGATTCCTGGTCGCCGGTAACAGTAGAATAGCCTGCATTGGTTTTCAGGGCCAGGCTGGAACTCAGGTCATAATTTACCTTCAGGCTACCCGATATCCGTTCCTGTATAAAATTAAATGGTTGTCTCGTATAGGCGATAGGATTCGTACTATGTACTTCGTTTTCTGCAAAATTCAAATGCCCGACGGAATCGAATGGTTCAGGGTTATTGGGTGGAAGTGATGTCAGATCGGTAATGTCACGAGAGATCAGTTTACTTTTATCGGAACCATAACTGGTCATTAATTGCAACTGTAATTTTTTGTTTTCCGAAATATGATTCAGGTTGAGACTGACAGAAGATAATGCTTTGCTAAGATCGCCGGGGAATACGGTTGTTTCTTTATTGTATCCTACATTGAAAGTGAATTGGGTGTTTTCAGAACCACCTGCCATCCTGATATGTGCATTGCTCAAATGGGCCGTACCACCGATCAGCCTGTCGTTCCAGTCAATATAACGATTATTGTTCCAGGCCACGAGGTCGGGTGCATTATCAAAACCTGCTATCGTGCTATCATCATTGGCAAGCGCCTCTCTTCTCATGGCGAGATATTGCTGCGTATTCATGAACTTTGTATAATGTCCTACCTTTTCAATACCTGCATACATGTTTATATCAACAGTCGTTTTACCGGGTTTTGGTTTCTTGGTGGTAATAAGAATGACGCCATTGGCGCCGAGTGAACCATAGATGGAAGTGGAATTGGCATCTTTTAATACTTCGATGCTTTCTATATCGTTTACATTGATAGTACTGAAAGGACTGAAAGCGGCGATTTTACTATCCTGTATCATTGTTTCGGAACTGCTGAGAAAAGGAAGTCCATCGATCATAAACAAAGGACTATTCGGAGGAAATTTACCCGGCACGGTGCCGATGGATTTTTGTCCTCTTATTTGTATGGATACGGGATAACCAATATTGCCGCTGGCTTGTGTAGCTACCAATCCGGCTATTCTTCCCTGGAAAACACCTAACAGGTTATTGACAGGCTGGTCCTTAATATCCTCAACACCAAGTTTGCTAACCGTTCCGGGAATATATCTTTTTAGTTCAGGTGAATATCCCCGGATGATCACTTCATCGAGCGATTGCTGATCGATAGGAAGTTGTATTATTACATTTTTCTGTTTGCTTGAAATCTTTACCAATTGGGTTTGATAGCCTACATAAGAAGCTTCAAGAAAATTTTGAGCAGGAGGTACCAGTAATTTCCAGTTTCCTTCTTTATCACTATGTGTTCCGCGGTTAGTGCCTTTTATGATAACAGTGGCCCCTGGCAGCGGGTTGTTATATATATCAAGGGTTTTTCCTGATATTTCAATATAGGGTTGACCATTCAAATGAGGACCGCCCCTTCTTGACACGATCGTAATCGTAGTGCCTGCAATGGCATAAGTGAAAGGTTGGTGAATAAAGCAGGAATCCAGCGCTTCTTTGATAGGAATGTCTCTTACGTCGATTGTTACATCATTCGCCTGGGACATCCATTTATCATCGTAGAAGAAGTTATAGCCTGTTTGTTTTTGTATCTCTACAAAAATAGTTTCAAGCTTTGCTTTCTTCATGTAAAGCGATACCGTTTGGGCTTCCCCTTTCGTGCCCAGCTGCACAAATGCTGCCAGCAAAAAAATGGCAGTAAATTTCATAATCTCAGCAGTTTAAGTATTAGCCGTTTTTATAAGCAATAAGATTTCAAAATAGTGGCGGTATTGCTTATATTTGAATTGTCACATTCTGGCAATAAAAAAAATCCACTGCGATTATATTATTGTTTTGAATTCAGCCATTTTGATTTGTAGTCAGAATGGCTTCTTTATTTCTGTTTATATCGTTCTTTATTTACCTATTACCAGTTTTCCATTCTCAATTTTAGCAGGGATCTCATTCATGTTCAGGGTTGCCACCACTTCGGATAAATTAGTGTTGCGCCTGATCGATCCGTTAAAACTTGATCCTGGTAATTTCTGTTTGTATACAACTTCCACATCGTACCACCTGCTGATCTGTCTCATGACTACATTCAGATCTACCCTGGTAAACTGCGTCAATTCATTTTTCCAGGCCGTGGCCGTGGAAGTATCTGCCATTTTTGTCAGTTTGGTTTGTCCTGCTTCTGATATGCTGGCTTCTTCGGCAGGTTTTAATATCGATATATCGTGGGAAGGATCGGTCACTTTTACGGAACCTTCGAGTAAGGTGATCTTTGTGGTTTTCTCATCAGGGTAGGCATTGATATTAAAATGGGTACCGAGCACTTCCACGGATGTTGCCTTTCCGGCCACATCAACAATAAAAGGCATGGAAGGATTTTTCGCGACTTCGAAATAGACTTCACCGGAGATGGATATTCTTCTTTGATTGCCGGTAAAGGAAGTTGGGAAACTGACAGAAGAAGCTGCGTTGATCCAAAGCTTTGTGCCATCTGATAAAGTAACATTCCAACTGCCGCCTCTTGGCGTAATAATAGTATTGATGCCTGTATTGCTCTTGGTTTCGTACGTGACCAGCTCTCCATCTTTTTTCCTGACAACAATCTTGTCCTGCAATGCCAGAAGACTATCGCCTGACTGTGAAAGATTGATATTATTTCCATCACTCAATACCAGTTTCGCTTTATGAGTTCCCGGAAGTACATCTGCAACAGCCTGCCCGTTCTTCCGGGTGTTAAGGAAATACAGGGAAACGCCGGCTACTATAATAAAGGAAGCAGCGGCTGCCCAATGCCAGAGTTTTATTACCGGGCGCGGTTGATTGAAATGAAGTTTTTGCTTTATTCTTTCCAGCTTTTGTGTAACGTCGGATTCTTCCAGGAAATGAAGGTTGGATACTAACTTTTCCTTGTCAGTCGCTTCTTCAAAAATGAGTTTATGTTCCTCCTTCTCGTTCAGCCACTGGTCCAGTTCCTGTTTTCCCGCCTCGGAAATATCTCCGAATACATGATCTCTGATAAGGCAGGCAATCCGTTTATTTAAAGGGGTCAGCAAGTCATCCGCATAATCAGGCGTTTCGCTCATAACTGGGGGTTTGGTTTCGATAAAAGGCAGTCCTGTCCGAACACTATTATTTAGAACTTTTAGAAGGAAAAAAAGACTAAACCGGGGCAATGTTGCTTAATAGTGCAGGACAGGTATGAGTGTAACCGAAATTTTATGATCCAGGTCCGTATATAGTAATACGGGGACGGCACCGGTTCGTACCGGGTAAAAAGAAGATTTTTTTTTACACAATTAAAGGAGAGAGAAAAAAGGGTAGAAATCTGATCCGCGTTTTTTTAATTGCTTCAGACCGAAGGTTTTATGATTTTTGACCGTTTGTACAGACAATTGCATTTCCAGGGCTGTTTGCTTGATCGTTTTTCCTTCTATATAGATCAGCTTAAAAACCTCCTGGCAACGTGGAGGAAGATCAGTGATAGCTTTATAGATCTCAGCGGCTACTTCGGCCCGGATCATCTCCTGCATGGCATAGCTTTCTGCATGGTCCTTCTGTAAATGAGCCAGATCCTCTTCCAGTTTCAGCGAGCTTTTTTCCTTCCGGAATAAATCGATACAGGCATTTTTTATGGTCGAGTATAACCAGGATTTAATGACCTGATAATCGCTGAAGGATTCATGTCGTTCCCAGATCTTGATAAATGCTTCTTCCACAATGTCTTTAGCTGCCGGCTTATCGTTGGTCATGCGAAACGCATAATAAAGAAGAGTAGGATAGAGCGTATTGAAGAACCAGGTAAATCCCCTTTCTTCGCCGCGTTGAAACGCCTGCGTCAGTTCGTCAATATTTTCCTTTCCCCGTGGCAACATACAGTTTAAGTGACTTATCCTCCGAAATTATAATAGTTTTTAAAACTAATGACAAATATTTGACCTGATCGGACAGTACGGTCGTATTAAAGATATAATCCGGAATTGATTTAGGCAAATACCCTTACAACAAAAAAGAGCAGGAAGCGGGAGTTGAGAGAAAGAAGTCGATGTGGAAGAGTAAAGATTTGTAATTTAATAATAAACCAATTTGGAGATAAATAAAAATTAGATGTATAGTATTGTGCTTCTCATTGCCAAATCATCACATCCCCAATCGACTTTCCAAAATATACCCTTAGCTTTGTAAAACATTTCTATTGCATGAAATCATTTCCCGCATATAACGGAACATATTATCGTAATCAGCAAGGCGAACTTTTGGTTCGCTTTTTTCGTGCGTAAAACAAAGCACCATGGATGTTGAGATTATTTCAAGGATACAATTCGCTTTCACCATCTCCTTTCATTATATATACCCGCCCTTAAGTATCGGCCTGGGTTTGCTCATCGTGATCATGGAAGGCATGTATCTTAAAACAGGTGACAAACGCTATGAGCAAATGACAAGATTCTGGATCAGGATCTTTGCACTTATCTTTGGTATCGGTACCGCTACCGGGATCATTATGGAATTCGAGTTTGGTACCAACTGGGCCGCCTACTCGAAGTATGTCGGTGATGTATTCGGAAGTGCATTGGCCGCCGAAGGCATTTTTGCCTTTGCACTTGAATCCGGGTTTTTAGGTATCCTTCTGTTTGGATGGAACAGGGTAGGACCCAAAGTGCATTTCTTCTCTACTATCATGGTCTTTCTCGGTTCTATGTTCAGTGCCATATGGATCGTGGTGGCGAATAGCTGGCAACAAACACCGGCAGGTTATCATATCACAGGAGAGGGATTGAATGCACGGGCAGAGATCACCGATTTCTGGGCTATGGTTTTTAATCCATCCAGCGTTGATCGTCTGACCCATGTATGGCTCGGCGCTTTTTTAGCCGGTGCGTTTTTGGTATTGAGTGTGAATGCCTATTATATCTTAAAAGGAAAACATCTTGCAATTGCCAAGCCCTGCTTCAAGATCGCATTGCTGGTGGCGACTGTTTGTTCCCTGTGTCAATTACTCTCAGGTAGTTCCAGCGCGGATGGTGTGGCTGTCAATCAACCGGCCAAGCTCGCCGCGATGGAAGGGCATTTCGACAGCAGCTCCAAAGCCGATATGTATCTTTTCGGATGGGTGAATAAAAAAGAACAAACGACTACCGGCATCAGTATTCCCGGCGGACTTTCTTTTCTCACACATGGAAATTTCACGGCGCCGGTCAAAGGATTACAGGCATTCAGGGAAGATGAACGGCCAACACAACCCAATGCCGTTTTCCAGTTTTATCATATCATGATCGCGATAGGTGTCACCCTGATCGCACTGACCTTGTATGCCTGCTGGCAATGGAAGCGGAAAAAATTATTCGATAAACGATGGCTGATGATGGTATTTGCCTGGGCGGTATTATTGCCGCAGATCGCCAACCAGGCCGGTTGGTTCACGGCAGAAATGGGAAGACAACCCTGGGTGGTCTATGGATTATTACGAACTTCCGATGCCTTATCGAAAAATGTACAGGCCAGCCAGGTACTGTTCTCTTTGATATTATTTACGATCGTATATAGTACATTGTTTGTATTGTTTTTGTATTTGCTGAATAAAAAAATTAAACATGGACCAGAAGAAATGTAAAATGCAGAATGTAAAATATAAAATGTAAAAGGGTGAGTGCTTCTGATTTCAGAAACGACTTTTACATTCTACATTTTATATTTTACATTTCCCTGTATTATTATGCAACACTTCCTCGGCCTCGACTACAACACACTCTGGTTTCTCGTCTTTGGCGCAGTGATCAGTGGTTATGCCATACTCGACGGATTTGACCTGGGAGCCGGCGCCCTGCATTTGTTTTTAAAAAAAGAACAAAGCCGGCGGATTGCGTTGAATGCGATCGGACCGGTATGGGATGGTAACGAGGTATGGCTTGTTATTGCCGGTGGCGCTTTGTTTGCAGGGTTTCCGGTAGCGTATGCAGCTATCTTTTCTGCTTTCTATATTCCGTTCTTTATTTTTTTGATCGGGTTGATCTGGCGCGGGGTAGCGATAGAATTTCGCAGTAAAGAACCAGGGAGGATCTGGCGGCTCACCTGGGATTTCGTGTATTCATTTGCCTGCGTGGTGATCGCTCTTTCATTGGGGTTGATGCTGGGCAATGTCGCGGTTGGGTTGCCACTGAATGCAGAGAAAGAATTTACGGGTAGCTGGCTGAGCTTTTTCAATGTATTCTCCATCATGGTAGCGGTCACTACACTGGCGCTTTTTATGATGCATGGAGCTATTTATCTCGCGATGAAAACAGAGAACCGTTTATATACCAAGCTGACTATCCTTGCCAGGAATTTCACCGTGTTCTTTGTGTTCAGTTTTGTGATCACGACAGTCTATACATTATTATATATTCCGCACCTGAGTGACAGGATACGTTCCAAACCTGTCTTTTTTATTTTTCCCTTTATCATGATGCTGGCGATCGCCAATATTCCGCGCATGCTGAACAAACGAAAATACAGGTATGCATTTATCAGTTCATCGGTTACTATTGCTTCCTTATTGATCATGGTAGCCGTGGAAGTATTTCCTAATTTATTATTTGCCAGTAATGATCCCGCCAATAGTATTACGATCGCGAATGCAGCCTCTTCCCCAAAGACGATGAAGATCTTATTGACCATTGCATTGATAGGAACCCCGCTTGTAGGATTGTACACCGGTTTTTTATTCTGGACCTTTAAAGGAAAAGTAAAACTGGATGAGATGAGTTATTAGGTCAGAGCGAAGTGCAAAGTGATGAATGGTGAATAGCGCAAGTTCGGATTTATTCAGATACCCGGCCCTCGCTCTCTTTCCCTGCTCTCACCCTCACCAGTTATTCGCCTGGTCTGCATTCATCCGTTCAGATACATCTACGGGTTGATGATGTTGCCAGTCGGGATCATGCTTTACAAACCAGGAGATCCATAAACTACGGCTTACCCGCATGATCCAGGGTTGCAGTGCAATTAACAATACGGCATTGAAAGCGATCCAGTAGAATACGCTGTTATCATGAATGGAAATGCCAAGGATCAGCCACCAGGCGATTAAAGTGCCTACACTCAGCGCAACTGTCAACACATAACTCACATAACTGGTGCCATAATAAAACCCGACTTCGATCTCTGTAGCTTGTCCGCATACAGGGCATTCCCTGTTCATGATCATATTATTCTTCAGCTTCAGGCTGAGCGGGAATTTGAATAATTTTCCTTCACGGCACCGCGGGCAGCGGCAGGTAAGCGTGGATGCCAGGTAACTGCGACTGGCTTTTTTTGCTGTCATTTTGCAAAGTTCGGAGAAATTTAAATATAAAATGTAAAAGGAAAGTTGGTAAATGAAAAAGCTCTTTTACATTCTGCATTCTACATTCTAAATTTTGCATTTAATTTAGTGCGGTAGTCTTCCCCTCAGCATCCCGTACACCCAGGTGCCCACTATGGCACTCAGCAATGTAATGATAATCACAGTAAAACCTGAGCCGATCTGTGCATACAAAGGACCGGGACAGGCGCCGGTGATCGCCCATCCAAACCCGAAGAGCAAGCCGCCATAGATCGTACCTTTATTGAAGGCGCGGGACACAAAAACAATGGGCTCTCCATAGATCGTTTTGATCTTCCATTTTTTAATGATCCATACCGATATCATTCCCACTATAACAGCCGAACCGATCACCCCATACATATGAAAGCTTTGCAACCGGAACATTTCCTGTATACGGAACCAGGAAATCACTTCTGATTTTACCAGCAGGATGCCGAATAAAATTCCTGCTACGAGGTACTTGATATTATGCGCAGGATGCGATAATTCGGATGCATTATAAGATACTTCGTCCAGCGAGCGGACTTCGGTATCAGTATTGGATAGTATTGTTTTTTCCATCTTATAAAGCAAGTATATGAGGAAGAATAAAATTCGCTACCAGGAAACCACCTGCCATAAAACTGATGGTCGCTACCAGTGAAGGAAATTGCAGCGTGGATAATCCCATGATCGCATGACCCGAAGTGCATCCCCCGGCATACCTCGTCCCGAATCCTACCAGGAAACCCCCGCCTGCTGTAAGGATCAATCCTTTGATGGTAAAAAGCGTATGCCAGTTAAAAAGATCGACAGGCATCAACCCGCTATGATCGGTAATGCCATACTGCGATAATTCGGTAGCCAGTTTCGGATTGATCACTACAGCATTCGGATCGGACAGCAAAAGAGCCGTGACAATACCACCGAGAAGAATACCGGCTACAAAAAACAAATTCCATACTTCTTTTTTCCAGTCATACTGGAAGAAAGGAATTTTCGCAGGTATGCAGGCCGCACAGATATGGCGGAGGGAAGAAGAGATACCAAAACTTTTGTTACCCAATATCAATAATAAGGGCACCATCAATCCGATCAACGGGCCAGCTATATACCAGGGCCAGGGCTGTCTTAACCATCCGATCATATGTTTTATTTACAAAGATAGGAATAGTGGGAGGGGTTAGGTTTTAAGTTTTAAGTGTTAGGGGTGGCATGTTAAATATTAAGTGAACGATCATTCTCTAGATCTAAAGCTGACACTTAACATTACACTCCCAGTTCTTTCAAAATAATATAAACGCCGGCGATAAGAACGAACCATCCAAAACCTTTCTTTAAATAAAAAGGGGAGACTTTATCTGCGAGTTTGCTGCCGATAAAGATGCCTGCAATACCCAGGACTGTAAAGGTGAGGAGTAATGACCAGTCATACGTGAACTGGTTCAGGCTGAATAAGAATCCAAACAAAGAATTGATGGCAATGATCAGCAGGGAGGTGCCGACCGCTGTTTTCATCGGGAGTTTTAAAAAGATCACGAGGCAGGGAATGATCAGGAAACCGCCACCGGCTCCCAACAGGCCCGTGATAATGCCAATGATCAGGCCCAACAGCCCGAGTGGTAATGCTTTTTGATAACGTGTCCGTTCCGTTATGGCCCGGTTATCCGGTTCACGGTTACGAAGGATGGACCAGGAAGAAGCCAGCATCAGTATTGCAAACACCAACATCAGAAACATATCCTTTGTAATAACCAACTCATCGATGGTGAACAGGGTAGAAGGAATGGCCGGTAATATAAAATGGCGGGTGATGAAAATGGAAATGATAGAAGGGATGCCAAACAAGGTCAATGCTTTTAGCGCTACCTGTTTTTTAAAATAAGCAACAGTGCCACCGGCAAGACTGGTAGTACCAACAATAAATAATGAACTGGTAGTAGCCAGCAGCGGATGTATATGCATCATATACACCAATACCGGCACGGTCAGGATCGATCCCCCACTGCCAATCATTCCCAGCGAAATGCCAATCAGTATGGCCATGCAATAGCCAATAATTTCTATCATTCTTCCCTGTGTGTGAGAACGAAGATAGGGCATTAAAAATGTATGAAGTACGATGTACGACTGTCCCACGGATAGAAGTGTTTTCAGAAAGCGAACTGTTGTACATCGTACTTCGAATTACTCCACTGCTTTCTCCATCTGCATGCTCCTGCTTCCTTTCACCAGTATGTGCGTATGGGTAAATTGTTGTTGCTGCAGCCAGTCTTTTACCTGCGTGGCATTTTCAAATTGCAGGTAAGGATGTTTTATTTTCAGGAAATCGCCGCCAACCAGTACCACCTGTTTCCACTGCGATTGCTGGATCAGTTCTATCAGCGCTTTATGTTCTTCGATGCTTTCAGCGCCGAGTTCCGCCATAGCGCCGAGGATCAGTACTTTGTCAGGACTTTTGATATGAGCAAAATTCCCGATCGCCGATCTCATGCTGCTGGGATTGGCATTGTACGCATCGAGGATAATATGATTACTGTCTTTCTGTACCAGTTGTGAACGGCTGTTGGAGGGGCTGTATTTTTCAATCGCTGTCCGTATGTTTGATTCGGGTACTTTGAAAAACTTTCCAATCGTCACGGCTGCCAGTACATTCGGCAGGTTATAATCGCCGACCAGTTGTGTATGAATTATTTTTTCATCCAGTCCCTGGTCGATCGCTACTTCCAGCAGTGGATCGCTTTTTATCACATGACCGATCACATGGGCCTGGTCCTTTGTTCCGTATTTGATAATACCACTGATGCCTTTGCTCATTTCCTGCAAATACTCATAATCCCACATAACGAATACGGTTCCGTTATGTGCGCGCAGGTAATCATATAATTCTCCTTTTCCTTTTTTAACGCCTTCGAGACTACCGAATCCTTCCAGGTGTGCTTTGCCTGCATTGGTGATAAGACCATGGGTTGGCATAGCGTATTCGCAATACCCCGCTATTTCTTTTTGATGATTGGCGCCCATTTCAATGACGGCCATTTCTGCATCGGGCCTGATCTTTAAAATAGTAAGTGGTATGCCGATATGATTATTCAGGTTGCCTTCGGTCGTAAAAGTTTTGAAAGAAGTGGAAAGTACTGCATGGATCAGTTCCTTGGTGGTTGTCTTGCCATTGCTGCCGGTGACAGCGATAAAAGGAATGCTGAACTGTTGGCGATGATATTGTGCAAGCTGTTGTAAAGTGGTTAATACATCATCGAAGAGAAAAGTGCGGCCGGGGATCTCGGATTCTTTTTCATCGATCACGGCATAAGCGGCGCCGGCATCGAGCGCCTGTTGGGCAAATGCATTGCCATTGAAATTACCGCCTTTGAGTGCAAAAAAAAGATCTCCCTTTTTCAGTTTGCGGGTATCTGTTTGTACAGAAGGATATTTTTTATATATCCTGTAGAGTTCTTCGATAGACATGAGACAAAAGTAATTAATAAGGGGATTCTTTGGTCAGTTAGCTGATGAAATAGAACACGGATAGAAGTGGATGGACGGATATAAAATGGATGGTTGCAGTGTTTAGATAGTAATAACTATATCCGTTCAATCTGTGGAGTATGCTCAAATAAGTGTGTCAATTACAAAATTTGTAAATTGATACAAGA
>CAMLGR010000147.1 GCA_946479615.1 uncultured Bacteroidota bacterium
GAAAGTAGGTGTCCTGGTCTCACCCGAATAAGCGATATATTCCTTATCCTCTGCCTCTGCTTTGTAAGTAACATAGAGATAGTCGGTAAAGAACATCATCTTCCCCGATCCTTCTGTGGCCGTCAATAAACTATCTGCCGTTAGTATTGTTGTACCGTATACCTCCTTATAATCCTTTTGATTCATGATCCGCTGGTAATAATCCTGTGAATCTTTTACCAGTTGATCCAGGTTCCTGTTCACAACAGCCCGTTTTGTTACCGAATCAAAACTGACTTTGATTGCAGCCACATAGATTTTCTTTATTCTTTCCTTTTCAAAATTGGGCAGCCTGACCATCCTGCGTACTTCATAATGATTCTGGGCAAGGCTGTCCCTGTACAGGCAACGCATAAAATGCATGACCGATCCGTAATAGGCTTTCTCCCTTGCGGTTCTCCAACGCTGGCGAATACTACTACGGTTCTTATCTATTTCTTCAAAATATGGATATCCTGCATAGGTAGCACTTCCTTTATTGAAATCGATCTCGAATTCTTCCAGTTGATAATTGACGATATAACCAAGCGCTTTATTCTCTATAACGATTGGCTCATCTGAATAAGCCGTTACCCGTTTACTCTTTTTATAATACCGGAAATGAATGGCGTTCTGGTTTTTGATCCTGCAAAATTTAGCATTCGGAGTGCTACCGATAAAATCGCGCATGAATGTAGCGCCCCATTTATCCCAACCTTCTTCTACAAATGGCTCCACGGTTACATTTTCAAGCTCCCGCACTTTCACCATCATTTGTATCTTGAGTAGTAAGGGCAATTGTTCTGCGCTGAAACTATAGACATTGGTCTCATACCCTATAGAAGAAGCGATAAGATCATAACGGCCTGCAGGTATATTTGTCAATTCGAAATAACCATTCTTATCAGACACAGTACCAAAGGATGTATTACTCAGAAATACGCTGCTGCCGGGCAACGGTTCACCATTCATCGTTACCACATGACCTTTTATCGTTCGCTGTGAAAGCACAGGGAAAGACAATGCAGTCAACAATAAAACCAGTAGTATTCTATTCATACCGGCTGCTTATTTATTTTCGAGTTCTTTATTGATAATATCACTGACATCCGCTCCCCGGTTATAGATCATCATATGTGTGGCATCATTGATAATATGCGCTGCTTTGATTATCGAAGCAGGGAATATTCTATCCTTCCCTCCATGAATATGGACCACATTACCAGGCACCCAATCATTCTTCCAGTTCAATATTTCATTGATCGCCCATCGCAGGTATACCTGGTCAGCCGACTGGCGATAAGCACGTACCATATCACGCTCTGCTATCGATGAAACACCAAGACGGTTGTTATCGATCCGTTCAGTAAACTTAAATGATTTGGTAGGGAGGAATTTATTCAGCTTCAGACGGCCGGCGACACGCATCCAGCGGGGTAGTTCATTCACCGATTTAATACTGGAGATAAGTATCAGCTTTTGTAATGATCGCTGACGCGCAATCTCGATACCGATCATACCACCAAAGGAAACGCCGATTACTATGGCATCCTTTTCCGGAAGTTGTGAAGCCATACGTGCTGCATAGGTTTCAATGGTATCATTCGCCTCCGGGCTTGTCCATGGCATATGAACGAGTTTATACCCTTCGTTTACCCGCAGGTTCGCAAATATTTTTTCATCGGCTCCAAGTCCACTGATACAATAGATTGCTTTACTCATTTCGTGATTTCATTTACAAAAAGGCCGAACGCGGCTTTAAAAATAAGAATGGCAATGATATAATAGATCATCCCGGTAAATAATAAGCTATCAAACCGGTCAAGAAATCCACCCTGCCCCGGTAACCAGTTGCTATAATCCTTGATTCTTAACCTTCTTTTATAAAAAGAAGCCAGTATATCACCACAAAAAGAAGCAAACCCGGTTATGATACCCAACAGTATTGCCAGGGATAATGATATGCCGAGCCAGCCCGATACTAGTATGGCAGCCAGTATACAAAATAACCAGCCACCGATAAATCCTTCGATAGTTTTGGAAGGGCTGATCGATGGGGCCAGTGCGCGTTTACCCCATATTTGTCCTGTTATTTGGCAAAACCCATCGAAGATGAAAACCTGGAAATAGGTAAATAATAAAAAAGTCCATTTAAATTCTCTTGCATACAATAAGAAGCCTGCTGCTATGATTATGTAAACAGGAACAGAAATAATTACAGGTATTCGCATACGCGGGTAAGCCGCCGCATTATTCTTTATCAGTTCGGTAAAACAAAGCAGGGAAATGATCAGCGCAATGATAAAAAAGAAATGGAAGTATAAAGACGTGAGAATAACTCCTGTGATAAGGACATACACGATGTATTTCAGCCATCGTTGCCGGCTCACCTGTTTGTCAGCTTTCCTATTGGCAATAGCCATGCCTGTGGCGCCGGCCACGGCAAACAGCAGCGCATAGGTCAGCGGGTTATTCATGAAGAGGCGTTTTCTGTCTTGCTTTCATAACCCAATACAATCCCTTTACATTTTCTTTTGGTTGATGAAGCAGGATAATAATGATTATCTCTTCCATACAGGCGAGTGTGCCAGTGCCCAATGACAGGTAAAACAACCAGGGATAGAAGCCGATCAGGAACAGGCTGATAATAAATGCACCCTGTAAATAACCAGTAATCTTAAACAAATAAGTATGTAAACCGATCAATCCTTTGAATTTGACAAACACAACGATATAAGACAGCGCCCAGGCGGCAAAGAATAACCACCACATCCATTCATGCGGTTGTATCAATTCCCATTTAAAAAACCAGATAGCCAGGAAGGAACAGATGAAGGTGCCGGTATCTGCCCAGGAATCGAGCCGGGCGCCGATCTTCGTTTGCATATTAAAAACACGGGCAATAATACCATCGAGAAAATCGGTGAATAAACTGATCGCAATAAAAATGGCAAAAAGTTGCTGGCGGCCGGAGATGACCAGCCAGAGTATGAAAGGAAATACAAGCAGCCGGTAAAGCGATAGTGTATTAGGAATATTCCAGAACCGTTCTTTCGGAGTACTCATTTTGTTTTTGATCCTGCAATATAATGAGTAATTTTTCGACGCGAAAGGACCAACCATATGACCGCCCAGTTACTATCCTTATTTATCTTTCTTGCTATTCTGTTGGTGCTGATCGGCATTACAGAAGCATTGCATCGTTTTTTCAAATTACGCGTGGAGCAATCGCGCAAGTTTCTTCATGTCAGCGGGGGATTGATGTGCCTGCTGCTTCCCCGTTTCTTTACCTCGCATTGGTGGATCCTGGCGCTGGCTTCTTTATCTTTTGGATTGCTGTTATTTACTTATATAAATAAATGGCTGAACTCTATTCACCAGACAAAACGCCGTTCGATTGGCAGTGTCCTTTTCCCCGCACCTGTTTATGGTTGTTTTCTGCTGGCAGAATTGATGCACAATAACCTGTTTTTCTATTTGCCTATATCATTATTAACTATTGCAGACACAGCTGCCGAGACAGCGGGTAATCGCTGGGGATATTCGGGGAAACAATTTTTCGGAGGGCAAAAAACACTGGCCGGCACCATTGCTTTCTTTATAGCAGCGCTGCTTATTTGCTCCGGGTGGTTATACTACTATGATCTTTCTTTTTATGAAATTGCAATGGCTGCGATATTGATATCCTTATTTACAGCGCTGACAGAATTAATCAGCTTGCGTGGTTGGGATAATCTTTCAGTACCGGTAGTAGCCAATATTACTCTTTGGTTCTTTATAAAATGAAAATGCCACGGATGCACAGAATTGCATCCGTACATACGTGGCAAAAAATAACTTCCTACTCCAGCCCAAACATACTGCTATTCAGTTGTTGCAATATCTGGGTCTTATATTCTCCCGGCACTAATAAAGAAATATTGTGAGGACTACCACCATAAGACACCATCCGCACGGGAATATTCATAATCGAACCAAACAGTTTCTTCAATATCTGCGTGGTCTGCGATATCTCATTCCCTACCACAGAAATGATCGCCTGGTTCTCGTCCACTTCAATCGTTCCAAATGGCTCCAGTTCCTTCAATATTTCTTTCAGGTAAATAGAATGATCGATCGTCAATGATACGGCTACTTCCGAAGTAGTGATCATATCGATCGGTGTCCTGTATTTTTCAAACACCTCGAATATTTTCCGTAAGAAACCATAGGCTAATAACATCCGGCTGCTTTTGATACGGATAGCCGTGATATTATCTTTGGCAGCTACTGCTTTCACGCCTACACTTCCGGCCTTTTCAGCGATCAGTGTGCCTTTGGCCTGCGGCTCCATCGTGTTCAGCAATTTCACCGGTATCTTGAATGTCTGCGCAGGCCAGATAGAGGCCGGGTGTAATATTTTAGCACCGAAATAAGCCAGCTCGGCCGCTTCATCAAAACTTAATTGCTCTACCGGCACTGTTTTATTTACAATACGCGGATCATTATTATGCATACCATCGATATCCGTCCATATTTCACAGATGCTGGCATTGATGGCAGCTGCGATCAGTGAGGCAGAATAATCACTTCCTCCCCTTTTCAGGTTGTCCACTTCTCCTCTTGCATTACGGCTGATATACCCCTGCGTGATAAATAATTTCTTGTCTTTATTTTTATCCAGTAACTGGCTCAGCTTTACTTTGATACTGCCGATCTGCGGTTCATCATAACTATCAATGGTCATAAACTCGAGCGCCGGCAACAATAAATGATCGATACCCTGCTCATCGAGGTAAACTGAAAATAATTTTGTAGAAAGCAATTCTCCCTGCGCCAGGATGTCTTTGCTTAATGCTTCGCTGAAAGATATTTTGAGAATGATATTAAGGAATTCAAAATGTTCTGCGATAACCGTTTTGGCTTTGGCTTGCGCTTCCGGCTTGCTGACCAGCTTTGAAATAAAATCATGGTAATGCGCTTCCAGCTTATCAATCGTTTGCTTGGCAGCAGCGCGATCGCCTTTGGCGATATACATACCTATTTCTACCAGGGCATTGGTAGTGCCCGATAAAGCAGATAAAACAACAATGGCAGGCTCGGCTTCTTTTGTTACCAATGAAGCGATGTGATGCATTCTTTCAGGTTTGCCCACACTGGTGCCGCCAAACTTCATTACTTTCATTTGTTCCCCCCTCCCGTGATTTAAATGATTAAAATTGAGGCTGCAAAGATAAGTATGGGAAAGTATTAAAATAACCGGCATTAAAAATTATGCCGCTGCCATCTTTATTCTTCCTGCCGTGAAACTAACACCTGTAAAGGGATACAGGTCATGCTTATGTAAAAGACCGGGCTATAAACAAGTTCCGGTATTACAGGCTGATCGAAAACTTTGTGGCTAATTCCTTCAGATCCTTCACTACAGGTTCGAGTACTTCAAATCCATTCTTGCTTCGTTCTGCTTCAAACTCACGTTCAGGATCGCCGGGTACCAATACTTTTTCTTCGCCGGGTATGGGCTTCGCATTACGAAATCCTTTGATCCAGTCATCCATGTGTTGTTTGAATTCATCGGCCGGCCTGAATGCATCGATACGCATAGCGCCAAAGAAATGCCCAATGCCCTTACCGGGCTGACGGGAAGGCATTGGCATAAAAGCCGGGAATGGAGGTACCCAGGGTGCATAGTTGGCGCCACTCAGCAGTGCCGAGAAAATATCAACAATCGCTCCGAGTGCGTATCCTTTATGACTGCCATGTTCACGGTCGCCACCGAGTGGCAGCAAAGCCCCGCCTCTTTTCAATTCATGTGCATCGAATGATGTATCGCCATTTTTATCCTGTACCCAACCGGTAGGTGTGGGCAGATTCTTTCGTTGTAATATTTCAAGTTTTCCATTGGCAGCAGTAGTGGTGGCCAGGTCAGCTACAAACGCAGGTTCAGTAGCAGCGGGGGCTGCCACACAGATGGGATTGGTACCCAGCATCCGGTCGATAGAAAAAGTAGGCGCTACCAGCGGACTTGCATTCGTCATGGCAATACCGATCATATCATGTTCGAGCGCCATCATCGCGTGACAGGCTGCAATACCAAAATGATTGCTGTTTTGTACGCTTACCCAACCGGTTCCTACCTGTTTGGCTTTATCGATAGCGATCTGCATGGCAAAAGGCGCTACAACGAGACCGAGCCCTGCATCGCCATCGACAACAGCGGTAGAAGGGGTTTCATGAATGACTTTGATAGCAGGAGCAGCGTTTACACGTTTGTTCTCCCATAAACGTACATAGCCGTTTAGACGGGCAATGCCGTGTGAATCCACGCCACGGAGATCGGCTGATAGTAAAGTGCGGGTAGCGATAGCTGCTTCTTTGGGAGTACAGCCTATCTTTTCAAAAACGGAGTGGGTAAACTTATATAACTGGTCGTAAGAGAATATTTGTCCTGCCATACTGCAAAGAAACGACAAAAGAAAGTATGATAGGGCAAGGTGACACCTTCAATACAAGGTGTCACCTTGAAATGGAGGTGTCACCTTGTATCTTATGCATAAAAAATGCCTTGCTTGTAGCAAGGCATTCAAAACTATTTCTCCGATATGGAAAAATGAGCAGGATTAAAAGGGCAGATCATCAATTGGCTCCGTTACTTCATTGGCAGAAGGAATACCACTGCCTGAAGATGATGCTGACGAAGAAGCTCCGCTATACGAAGGCGTACTGCCACCCGTCTCACCACGACCGCCTAATAATTGCACTTCACGAACACGAAGGGACAAAGAAGCCCCCGATGTTCCATCCTGGCGGGTGAAGGTCCTTACCTCAGGTGTACCTTCTACAAATACCTGTTTGCCCTTGGTAAGATAAGGCGATAACGCTGTACGGTCTGTCCAGTATGCACAATCCACCCAGGTCGTTTTTTCCTGGTTGTTGCCCTGGCTGTCACGATACTTTTCTGTATGTGCTACAGTAAAGTTGATGACATTTTTTCCATTCACAGTGTTAACCACGCAATCCTTGCCGAGGTTCCCGATAATTTGCATTTTGATCATAGTGCTCATTTTAAAGTTGACGTATATAATTGAAGCGGCAAGTTAGGATTATTCCTCCACCTGTGACGGTTACTAATCCACCCGGGCGTCATCGGTTTGTGAATAACTTTCCTGCTGCTTCCATTAACGTTTGCAGATGCAATATGCAACCAGCAACAGTACATTTCCAAGTGAAAAAAAACGTTTATAAATGTTTTTTTCTGACGGAAATGTTGAAAAAGTTTTGTAAGGAGACCAGGATGTTTTGAATTGGTAAATTGACTTTTACTGAACCTCCCTCCCCGTTTTGAAGTATCATTCAGGTTGTAAGAACAATTACTGATTACAGATCAATTTCCCAATTCCAAAATCTCCCAATCCTGCCGTATCTTTGCAGCTTGCAATTTTTCGTAAATTATGAGTAGAAAAGGTAAAGTGCTGGTAGCCATGAGCGGCGGTATCGATAGTACCATTACAGCCCTCATGCTCAATGATGAAGGCTATGAAGTGGTAGGCATTACCATGAAGACATGGGATTATGCCGCCAGCGGTGGCAGCAAAAAGGAAACCGGCTGCTGCAATGTCGACAGCTTTAATGATGCCCGCCAGGCCGCCGTAGAACATGGCTTCCCCCATTATATACTTGATATTCGTGACGAGTTTGGCGATTTCGTGATCGAAAACTTTGTAGATGAATACATTGCAGGAAGAACCCCCAACCCCTGTGTCCTCTGCAATACCCATATCAAATGGAGAGCCCTTTTAAAAAGAGCCGATGCGCTCGGTTGCGATTTTATCGCTACCGGCCACTATGCCAAAATACGCCAGCACGACAATGGCCGCTTTGTCATCAGCAAAGCCATCGACGAAACCAAAGACCAGAGCTATGTGTTATGGGGACTGCAACAAGACCTCCTCAGCAGAACCCTCCTGCCACTCGGCCCCTATCGCAAAACACAGATCAGGCAAATGGCATTCGACTATGGCTACCCCGAACTCGCCAAAAAAAGCGAGAGCTACGAAATCTGTTTTGTTCCCGACAACGACTACCGCGGCTTCCTGAAACGCCGGGTAGAAGGATTGGAAGAAAAAGTCGCCGGCGGCAATTTCGTCAATAAAGAAGGAAAGATCCTCGGCCAGCATAAAGGGTATCCGTTTTATACCATTGGTCAACGTAAAGGACTGGATATTACATTTGGAAAACCCGTGTTCGTGACCAGGATCGACCCCGACACCAATACCGTTGTACTGGGTGATGAAAGCGACCTGGAACAAAACGAAATGCTGGTAGGGAAGCTCAATATGATCAAATACGATACCCTTACCCCGGGTATGGAAGCCGTAACCAAAATACGGTATAAAGACAGCGGCACACTATCCAATATCTATCCCGAAAATGGGTCGGTCCGTGTACGCTTCTACGAAAATGCCAAAGGCATCGCTCCCGGCCAAAGCGCCGTTTTCTACGAAGGAGACGATGTCATTGCCGGTGGCATTATTCAGCGAGGCGGTATAGTTTAGAAGAGTAGAACACGGATGGCACGAGAAACTGATTATCAAGCAATAAAGTATAGAAAAAAACGTTTACTACCCTGGCGCTATGAATCCTTGTTTTTTGTGTATAGCTTTAGGGGTGGTAGCAGGCAGCTAATAGGCTGTAACCTATGTCTTTAGAACTGAATATTTTATTCGTATCCGTGGAATAACTGAACCGCTTATGAAACAATTATCCTTCTTCCGGCTGACCATCTTATCAGCTTTTTTATTCACTCTTTTTTCCTGTTCGAATAAAACAGAGCAGTTCGATCCGGGTCCGCCCATGTCCGATTACCTGCCTCTTGCCAAAGGAAAGTATATTATTTACCGCCTCGATTCACTGGTGTTCCCCAATTTCGGCCGCAATGTGGAAACACACAGGTACCAGGTTAAACATATCGTCGATGATGTGATCACCGACAACCTGGGAAGAACTTCCTACAGGGTGTACCGCTTCCTTCGCGATTCGGCAGGTACTACCAACTGGGAAGCCAATGGAAGCTATTATATCACTCCGCTGAATAACCAGGTAGAATTAATCGACGACAACCTGCGTGTTATCAAACTTCATACTCCTGTTGAAGAAGGATATAACTGGAAAGGAAATAAATACCTGCCTACCGACGCCTATGAACCTTATGGTTTCGGATTCAGTAATGATAACAGTATGAAGAACTGGGATTTCACCTATGAACCGCTCAACGAAACAGTTACTTACAGGGGAAATACCTACACTGATGTCACTACAGTAGAACAGGAAGATTATACTGACAACGTTCCCATCACTGCGCCACAGTTATACGCCAACCGCACCCGTTCAGTAGAGAAATATGCCAAAGGTATTGGTCTTGCTTTCCGAGACTATCAATTATGGGAGTACCAGCCCAATCCCAATGGTACTGCCTTCTATATCGGTTTTGGCATCACCATGTGGATGATAGAGCACAACTGATCTTTATTGTCTAAATTTGAAGCTGGCAAACCAGCGATCTATGACGAAACACTTGTCCATTCTTTTTTGTCTCTTTCTGCTATGCAATAGATCGCAGGCGCAACTCAACCGGTATGTTATAAGATTTAAAGATAAAGGCAGCACTACTTTCACACTTGCCAATCCCGGCGCTTACCTTTCACAACGTGCTATTGACCGCAGAACAAGATATAATATTGCTATCGACAGCACCGATCTTCCTGTTCCTGATTCCTATATCACGCAGATCAGAAATATTCCTAACGTTACTGTTTTAAATGTTTCCCGCTGGCTCAACGCTGTAACTATCCGCACCACCGATGCCAATGCTATTACTGCGATCAATGCATTATCATTTGTAAAAAGCTCCAATGCTGTGGCGGCAAAAAGCGCCGGCAGGAATTCCAATCGATGGGACGAGGACATCGATATTCTAAGAGAGCGCACCTCAAAACGTGCCAAAACAAAAGATAATTATTTCAATTACGGTACCGGTTCATCTTATAATGAGATTCACCTGCATAATGGCGAGTTGCTGCATAATTCAGGTCTGCGTGGGCAAGGCATGCAGATAGCGGTACTCGATGGTGGCTTTTTTCATTATACCACGCTTAAAGCATTTGATAGCATTAATGCTAACGGGCAGGTATTAAGCACCTGGGATTTCGTCAATAATGAAACCAGCGTAACGGAAGATGATAGTCATGGTATGAGTTGCCTGTCTACCATTGCAGCGAATATACCCGGCCAGTTTATCGGCAAAGCGCCCAAGGCCAGCTTTCATTTATTCAAAACAGAAGATGTTGCTTCCGAATATCCAATTGAAGAATTCAACTGGGCCTGCGGCGCAGAACGTGCCGATAGTACCGGCGCCGATGTAATCTCTTCTTCATTGGGATATGGATATGAATTCGATTCATCGATCCCTGATTATCCCTACAGCGATCTCAATGGAAATATCACCATGTCTGCACAGGCAGCCGATCTCGCTGCGAAAAAGGGTATCATGGTCTTTAATTCCGCCGGTAACTCGGGCACCGATTACTGGCATATGATCACCACTCCTGCCGACGGAGATAGTATAGTCGCTGTAGGTGCCGTTAATACCAATGGCGTGGTAGGCGCTTTCTCCAGTTATGGGCCTTCTGCCGACGGCCGTATAAAACCTGATGTTGCTTCTGTAGGAGTAAGTGCTGTCATACAAACTTCGGGCAACTCAATAGGCGCATCCAACGGAACTTCTTTCGCCTGTCCGAATATGGCAGGTTTAGGAACCTGTCTCTGGCAGGGATTTCCTGAATTTAATAATATGCGCATTATCCACGCACTTAAAGAAGCGGGAAGTATTTATAATTCTCCGGACGACAGGATCGGTTACGGCATCCCGGATATGAAAAAAGCATTTTCTTCTTTGCTCAATGATTTTGCTACATCCACGGCTTCGGTAAATGGTTGCAATGCTACACTGAACTGGACAAGTAAAGATGTAGATGCCATGAAATATGAAATCGAAAGAAAAGCACCGGGTGATGCTGCTTATAGTAAAGTGGGTGATGTAACGCCACTGGCCGGATCATCACTCGCTGTGCATAGCTATTCTTTCAGCAATCTGCTTACCAATGTGGCAGCCGGTATGATCTCCTACCGCATCCGCCAGGTGATCGATACAACAACGGCAGGTCTTAGTGCTACATATATCGATACGGCTTTCATCAACCTGGCTTCCGCCTGTACCGCTACGGCTACCAACGATCCTGACCGGGATAATAATCATATGACCGTTTCACCAAACCCGACTACACATGGCGCTACACTGGTCGTTGAAACCAGTACTGCCATTACTGATATGCCAATTATTATTTATGATATGAAAGGACAATTGTTATTGCGTTTACAAAAATCAAAAGGGACCGGCAAGACAATGATTGATCTCCCCGTTCAATCCTTCCCAAAAGGAAAATATATTATCCAGGTATTTAACGCTTCGAGGCTGG
>CAMLGR010000148.1 GCA_946479615.1 uncultured Bacteroidota bacterium
TGATCGGCTCTTATTCATTCTATCACGGCTACCGCAAACATCATCATAACATATTGCCTTTTCTTTTGTTTGCTGTGGGTCTCGGGCTGCTGGTGCTGAAACTGTTTTTTGCCCATTATGATATCTGGCTGCTTATTCCGGCTGTGATACTGATCGTTTCCGCCCATTTTTCCAATTATCGCCAATGCCGGGTGCATGATCACGCCCATGCAGACGACTGCGATCACTGAGTTGTTTTTCCTATCTTGAATGTATTCTTCTATGTGTGTATTTCTATGTGCCCCTATGTGCCTATGTGGTAAGATTACGCCCGTCAGCTTTTGAACCACATAGGCACATAGGGGCACATAGAAATACACACATAGGGTTTACTAAAAAAAGAGATTTATGAAATACATTCTTTTTATCGCTTTTTCGATGGCCAGTATTTGTAGCTTCTCGCAATCGAAAGAAGAAGTAATTATACGGAAGATGCTCGATGAGCAAACCAGGGCCTGGAATCGCGGCGACCTGGAAGGCTTTATGCAAGGCTACTGGCAAAACGATTCATTGATGTTTATCGGTAAGAGCGGTGTGACCTATGGATGGCAACATACATTGGATAATTACAAAAAAGGTTATCCCGATACTGCTGCAATGGGACAACTTGTTTTCAATATTATTTCTGTAAAACGTCTTTCCTTTCAATATTTCTACGTTACAGGGAAGTGGTCATTAAAAAGGTCCATCGGTGATGTTTCCGGTCATTATACATTATTGATCAAAAAGATCAAAAACCAATGGGTGATCATTGAAGATCACAGCAGCTGATAATAAATAAATGATCAATTTTTCCAGATACGATAGTAATACCTCAACAGAAAGAAAAGACTGATTGCGGCTGCTACATAAAATAATATCCTGGCGATAATAGGTTGCTGATTATCCCAGGCCAATCTGAAGTAAAGACCGGCCGCCACAAAGCCGCCCAGCCAGAACAGTCCCCAGCTGATCGTGTACATGATCCTGAGAAAAAATTTCTTTAATTCCGGGTCCATTCCCTGTTCCATACTACAAGGTACTGTTATCTAATGAACCAGTAAACTTCTGAATTCTATAGAATCACCATTAAATACATTGAAATCTACTTTTGAAGTAATGCCATTTACATTCCCCTGGTCGCTATGCTGCCAGAAGACCCAGTTACGTTCAATACGTGGTTGCTGTTGCTGGTAATAGTGCGCCACCCATAATGGGTAACTATCAAAGGCGCTGCCAAGATTTTGATTATAAAAATCAACATTGGTATAAATAACCGGTTTCACTCCATAATAACCTTCGACTGCATCGAGCCATTTTTTTACTTCACGTTGCAGTTGCAATTTCGATACACCATTACGCTGTTCAACATCCAGCACAGGTGGCAGATCCCCAGATTCCAGTTCTACTTTTTTAATAAAATTCTCCGCCTGTGTTTTCCCGTCTTTACTGCCAATAAAAAAATGATAGGCCCCGCGGATTATATCATTGCTTTTCGCTTTTTTCCAGTTGCGCCTGAATTGCGGATCCATATTACCATTGCCTTCTGTGGCTTTGATAAAAGCAAATCCCATCCTGATCCCGCGCACATTCATCGCTCTTACTTCTTCCCAGGCAATGATATCCTGGTAGCGTGATACATCGATTCCATGTATTTCGTAAGCATCCGGTATTTCGATCCCGAATTCGGGGTAATGGGTGAGTTTCGCCTTACGGTATTCCAGCCAGCGATAGATAAACCAGCCACCGAAAACAATTACGCCAGCCGCCAGGATACTGATGATCCATCGGGTCAATTTTCTTTTCAATTTCCGGAAAGGCATTAGTGGCATTGATCCGCAAATTTATAGCCTGTATGCCGAAAAGAGGAAATAAGAAATAAGAAACAAAAAATAAGGAATGAGAAAGTTAGTACAGAACAGAATATTACCTGGCGGTAATAAGAGCCGGTGCCGGAGAGTGAATTATTTGCCTGTTATCAATTACGGATGTATTTGACAAAAAAGGTGCCGTTCATGGTTTCAGCTGCAGCCAGTTGCTGTTCTATTGCAGGAAGTTTGGTAATATTCACCAATCCTTTCATTCCTGTATAATCCCTGGCGGAGCTATATAAATATTCAGATGCAGTATCTACCACCCTGTCACGTACCGGGTTTTGATGAATATGTTCAAAATGCTCCAACAACAATTCTTTTTTATCAAAGTCGATATACAATGGATTGCTACAGTTTTGCCATACATGATATTTTTTCATGAGGCCCATTTTGGTTCCGAAGTTTTCAAAGCGTTGCAACATCCAATCTCTTCTTATCTCAGGCTCTGTATCGATCGCTTCTAAAATTTTCGTTGTCGTAAACGATTTATATTCCTTTTCCAGTTCAGATATTACGAAACCATTATTAGCCCTTGCCAATAAATGAAGATGATGAGGCATCAAACACCATGCATACAACTCCAATCCTTTGCTATCGATGAAATGATTTAAGGTATGTACGATCACCTGTTTGTAAACAGGTCTTACAAAAATGTCCACCCAGTCTACCGTTTGAAAGGTAATAAAGTGGCATGCCTGCTTTGCGCCGAACTCATCACTTAACATACATCACAGATTTGTTTGATCATCCTTTAGCAAATGCTGTTCCGATTCATTAAAAATGTGAATAACTAAATCAAAATACCTATTGAGGGTATGCCTCTGCCTTGCCATTCGTCGACCAATGGCGTATTTCTACCGTTACCGGCGTTTATCGCTTTACCACTTGTTTCCGGCATAAACAGGCAGCAGTTGATCTAAAATCAAAATTTTCAGCAATGCCGGTTAATAGTTTTACATCCATAAACGCATTAACTATTAAAATTTATCAATCATGAAACAAAATCTGAAAACTATACTGTTCGCCGCCACACTGTTTGTAATTGGATTTGCCGGACAGGCCCAACAAAAAGAAACGCAATCTTTACCAAGATGGATTTCTGATAAAGGATATTGGGTAGTAGAAAGCAATATTCATGTGCCCCGGCAATACACAATCCATTTTTATAATAATGACAACGAGGAAATCTATAAGGAGAAGGTTATAGGCATAAAATTAAAACTGAACAAACGCAAAACTTTACTTCAGATGAAATCAGTGCTGGAATCTGCTGTGTATGCCTGGGAGCAAAAGCAACCTTTGGACCAGAATGGAAATTTCTTTGTGGCAGCTGTTCAAAAAAGATAATCCTAAGCTTTCTTAAGCATATCCCGGCTTTGATCCGGGAACTCCCTGTCCTGTTCTCCGGATGGGGCTTTTTTCTGCTCTATAAAGCTCTTTTGTCGACAAAAAACGTATTTCCGGCAACGATGGCTTATGCAGGAAAGTAATTACAGTCTACAATTTGTAATTTAGGTTTATGATCGATAGGTATCCATTTATATTTTCGAATGAATTGAAATACCGTTTAAGACGGCATCTCGCTTTCTGGCTTACCTGGTGCCTTATACAGGCCTTTTTATATTCATTTATTTCGATAAGAGATACCCAGCTATATTCATTGTGCCTGCTATCCGCATTATTTTCTGCTTTCGTATACCTGGTACCGCATATTTTTTTCTCTTATTCACTGATGTATTTTGTAATTCCACGTTTTGTATTAAAACAAAAATACCTGGTCGCTGCTTTCTGGGTGATTGCCGCTGCTTTGTTAACCGCTTTGATCTCTGCCGCTTTATCTTTAACGGTAATAGAAAGAATCCAGATAGCCATTCTGGGTCATGCTTATACATCAGACCCCCAGCATACTACTATAATGATTGTTTTTCTTTCTTTTATGGCCGGGTTGCGTGAAGGTATCACTATTGCAGGCGTTGCATCTGCCATCAAGCTGATGAAATATTGGTATATAAAAGAGCAACGCAACCTCCAGCTTCAGAAAGAAAATATTGCTTCGCAATTACAATTATTAAAGGCACAGGTGCATCCGCATTTTCTTTTTAATACGCTAAATAATATTTATTCTTATACGCAGAAAGTATCGCCAACCGCTTCCACACTGGTCATGGGTCTGTCCGACCTGATGCGTTACATTCTTCATGAAGGAAGTCACCCGGCTGTTCCTTTATCCAAAGAATTAAAAATGATCAATGATTATATCACGCTGGAACAGGTTCGCTATGGAAACAGTCTTGATATAAGTAAAGACCTGCCGGCAAATACAGGTAATTTCCAGATTGCACCCTTGCTGTTGCTTCCTTTCGTGGAAAATTGTTTTAAACATGGCGCCAGCGGTATGCTGGAACAACCCTGGATCAGGCTGGCCATCCAACTGGATGGAAATAAATTGAAAATGTCACTGGTGAATGCTAAATGTTCAGGGCCTGTCAATAAAGAATCTGCATCGGGTATCGGGATTACTAATGTAAAAAAGAGATTGGAACTTTTATATCCTGGGAAACACCAGTTGACCATTACGATGGAAGAGGATGTGTATATCGTCAATCTTATAGTGGAGCTTGAAAAAGCATCGATCGCTACCATCGGGAAAGAAGCAAAAGAATTGAGTTATGCCTGAACCATTCTCTATAAGATGCATGATCATTGATGATGAACCCCCGGCAAGGGATATTATACGGCACTATGCAGAGCAGGTTCCCGCGCTTTCTGTTGTTGGTGAATATGGAAACGCCATACAGGCGCTGGGCGCATTACAACACCAATCAGTCGATCTTATATTTTTAGATATACAAATGCCACAACTGACAGGAACTGATTTTTTAAAAACACTTACTAGTCCACCGAAAGCAATTTTTACCACCGCCTATCCGGAATATGCAGTAGAAGGGTATGAGCTGGACGCGATTGATTACCTGGTAAAACCAATCCGGTTTGAACGGTTTTTAAAAGCCATCAATAAAATATTTTCCGTTGCCTTGAATAATAAACCGGTCATTCCTCTGCCTGTTAGTGAAGAAAAAAAAGAAGAGGCCTTTGTTTATTTTCGCGCCGACCGGAAAATGGTCAAAGTAATGCTGGCAGATATTTTATATATCGAAAGCATGAAGGATTATATAAAAATAGTTACAGCCAAGGGTGTTGTTATTACCAAGCAATCTATCAGCTCGGTAGAAGCCATGTTGCCGGAAAAAGAATTTACACGGGTTCACCGTTCCTATATCGTCTCTGTCAGCAAGATCAAATCTTTCACTACTGAACTAATGGAAATAGAAAAAGCCGAAATCCCCATTGGTAAATTATATAGAAATGAGGTAATGAAGATGCTGGGGTAAGAATAAGGAATAAGGAATAAAAAATAAGGAATGAGAAAGTGGGCGCCTGATTTCAGGGTCTTCCTTTCTCATTCCTTATTTTTTATTCCTTATTCCTTATTTACAATATCCTCAGCTTCGCATAATTCAGCATGATCTTCTTCTCCCCGTTATGCTCGAATTTTACGGTCGCAATAGGATTATGTGCGGCTCCTTCCATTTTTATGACTTCTCCAAAACCAAATTTCTGGTGTTCCACTTTCTGGCCTGCCTGCAAAGCAGAGGTATCGCTTGGTTTAAAATCTTCGGAAGGAACATGCTCGGTTACTTTCTGTATGTTGACTTTCGGTGCCAGGTAAGTTGGTGTTGACTGTTTGGAGGGCGGTGCACCGTATCTTTTCTCCGCTTCTTTTACTTCATTATTACCATAACCGCCACGCATCCTGTCAAACGCAGATCCCGACGACCAGTTACTGCCCTGGTTCTTTGCACCACCACCGGCGAAACTGCGATCGAGGTTATCAGCCGGTATTTCATCTATAAAACGACTGGGTTCATTTTGTACAAGATTTCCAAAACGGTAACGCGAGTTGGCATAAGTGATCCATAATTTTTTCTTCGCTCTTGTGATGACCACATAGAATAAACGGCGCTCTTCTTCCAGTTCTTCCCTGGTATTAATGCTCATGGCATTGGGGAATAGCATTTCTTCCAGCCCTGCCGCAAACACCACACCGAATTCAAGTCCTTTGGCAGCATGGATCGTCATGAGTTTTACCGTATCGGCATTGGGATCTTTCTGATCGGAATCGGTAATCAAGGTGATCTGCTGCAGATAGGCGCCAAGACTTTTATCTACCACTTCACCTTCTTCATTATCGGGGCTCTCCACCCATTCCTTGATAGAGTTTAATAATTCCTGTATGTTTTCATACCGCGCCAATCCTTCTGTACTCTTATCGTTAAAAAGCTCTTTGGTAATGTTTGTCTGCCGCCCCACATATGAAGCCACTTCATAGGCATTCTGTTTGGTCAACATACTGCTGAAGCTTTTCATCATGGTCACAAAATCCTGTAACACGGTAAGCGTACCGGCACGGAAACCATATTTGTCTGCTTCTTCCAGGATCTCCCACATGGAAACGTTCTTCTCATTGGCAAATAATACCAGTTTATCGATAGAGGTCTTACCGATACCCCGTACCGGGTAGTTGATGATACGTTTCAATGCTTCTTCATCTTTCGGGTTGACCAGCAGGCGCAGGTAAGCGACCAGGTCCTTTACTTCTTTGCGCTGGTAGAAACTAATACCCCCGTACATGGTATAAGCTATTCCCATCCGGCGGAGTGCTTCTTCAAAAGCACGGCTTTGGGCATTGGTGCGGTAAAGAATAGCGAAATCCTTATTGGAAAAATGATTGCGTAGCTTTTGTTCCTGTATGGTATCCGCTACAAATTTCCCTTCGTCATTGTCCGTCATCGTGCGCACGAGTTTGATCTTTTCTCCCTCGGCATTTTCAGTAAATAATACTTTTTCGATCTGGCCCTTGTTATTCTTAATGACTTCATTGGCTACATTCAATATGCTTTTGGTGCTCCGATAGTTTTGTTCCAGCTTGATCACTTTCACATTATCATAGTCATTCTGGAATTGCAGGATGTTCTGAATGGTAGCGCCGCGGAAACTGTAAATACTTTGTGCATCATCACCCACCACGCAGACATTTTCATGCATGGCGCCCAATAGTTTAATGATCTCGTACTGTGCCGGGTTGGTATCCTGGTACTCATCAATTAAGATATACCTGAATTTGCGTTGGTATTTGCTGAGGCTTTCGGGATTTGTTTTTAATAATTCATAAAATTTAAGCAGCAGGTCGTCAAAATCCATGGCGCCGTTCTTGAAACAACGTTTTACATACGCATCATAAATTTTGGCAATCGCCGGGCGGTTACTGCGCATGTCTTCCTGCTGGATATAATAATCAGTCGCATATTCAGCCGGACCTACCAGTGCATTTTTGGCCGAAGAGATCCGGTTGTATACGGTATTGGGCTTATAGTGTTTATCGTCCAGGTCCATTTCATTGATCACCGTTTTGACCACGCTTTTGGCATCATCGGTATCATAGATGGTAAAGTGGTTGGGATAACCTATCCGGTGCGCCTCTGCGCGTAGTATGCGGGCAAAAACGGAGTGGAAAGTGCCGATGTATAAATTCCGGGCCTCGTTATTACCCAGGATCTTTTCCACCCGCTCCTTCATCTCTTTGGCGGCCTTATTGGTAAAGGTCAGGGCCAGTATGTTAAAGGAATCCACCCCGTTGGCCATCAGGTGGGCGATCCGTGTGGTCAGTACCTTGGTTTTTCCACTGCCCGCGCCGGCTACGATCATCAGAGGGCCATCTATATGTAGTACGGCTTCACGTTGTCTTTCATTCAAATCCTTCAGGTAGTCTTGCATAACGCGAATTTACGACATGGAGAAGTGAGGTGGAAAGTCTGGCCTGATATTTATATTATTTGGGTGTAACCTTATTTTTCCAACAAATAAACCGTGTAGTATGAATAAATTATTGACAGGACTGGCTATTGGGGTAGCTATAGGTATTTTAATAGCCCCTGATAAGGGATCCGAAACCCGCAAAAAAATTGCTGAGAAAGGGAAAGACCTGAAAGATATGTTCAGTGATTTCGTAGATAGCTTGGCCGATAAAATTGATTCTCTCAGGGGTGAGGCAGAGGACCTGGTAGAAAAAACAGCCAAGACCGAACCTTATTCTGCATAAAGGATATACCTATCTTATGTAAAGTACTAAAAAGGGAATATTTTGTTCTGCCCTGAACAGAATATTCCCCTTTTTATTACCTCTTATTAAAAAATGAAACTTATTTAAGTTGCTTTGTCTCTTGTATTTTGAATAAGACCAATACCCGCAAAAAAGAATACAGCACCTAACACCCCGAAAGTGATGATCTGTTTAATATTATAAGTACCGCTACCTCCTTTCAGAAAATTGATCCCTGCCAGCACCAGCCCAAGTATTCCGAGTATCGTTAAAATAATTCCGAAGGTTCTTTTTTCCATGGCCACATATTTACTGAAAGAGGTACAAAACATATGCCCATGATAACTCACCCGTAAAGGCATAAAAAAAGGGCCCGAATAAAAATCCAGCCCTTTAATAAAATCCAATATCCAATGAAAAACTATAGAATATATTTCAAAAGGTATGCCAGCATCTGTTAAACACAGTATCATATTTCTGACATATATTTCCCCACCCGCATGTGTAAAACAAGAAACAGAAAAGGGCAAAGAATTACACACTTTTTTAATTCTAAGTAGAACCCCCTATCAAACACTGCGGTAAACAGCCACATTTAAAAGCCTGTTAAAGCGACATATTAAAACGATCAAAACGGTCACTGATTACGTTGTTATATAATAACAATTCGCGTACCATGCATCCTAAAAAACCAATTTTTGTAATCGCCGCCAGTCTTCTGTTGCTGGTTGGTTGTAAAAAGCAAGACAATTCCCCTGATAGTTCCAACAATAACCCCGCAACTCCTGATGACTGTATACAGGGGAGTTCAACCGGTGATGGAGATATCATCCCGGGAAAATATATTGTTGTGTACAAAGGCGGCGCTGTGAATGCAAAATCGATCAGCGCACAAAAGATGGTTGAGGTCAACCAGGATGCATTGTCCCGTAATAATATTCCCGCAACAGCACTCACAAAAAGTTTTGCCGGCGAAACAGCCGGGTTCGTTGCTGATCTGTCTGATGATGAAGTAAGCAAGCTGAAAACCGATCCTGCTATAGATATCGTTGAACCCGACAGAATCATTTCGCTGGGAACCTGTTTTACCGTGGTAGAGCCACGTCTTATTACCTGGAATATCAGCCGGGTCGGTTATGGTGATGGTACCGGTAAAAAAGCATGGATCATCGATACCGGCATCGACTTTACTCACCCTGATCTTACGGTTGATGTAGCAAAAAGCAAATCATTTCTTACCGGTGTAACATCGGCAGCCGACGAGAACGGACATGGTACCCATGTCGCCGGTATCATCGGTGCAAAGAATAATACGTTTGGTGTATTGGGAGTTGCTTCCGGCGCTACGCTTATTTCCCTGCGTGTATTGGATAAAGATGGAAAAGGAACCTTGTCGAATATCATACAGGCATTATCTTATGTCAGCGCTAATGCCGCTGCAGGTGATGTAGTAAATATGAGTGTGGGCGATGATGATGGAATTTCGCAGGCATTGGATCAGCAGGTGCAGAATATTGCAGCGAAAGGAATTTATTTCGCGATTGCTGCCGGCAATGATCATGATCTTGCTAATAAATTCTCCCCGGGTCGCGCAAGCGGACCTACTATTTTTACAGTATCCGCAATCGATAGCCTGGATCATTTCGCCAGCTTTTCCAATTACGGAAATGATGTGGTGGACTATGCAATGCCGGGTGTCAGGATCTTATCTACGTATATGGGAAACCGTTACGCCTATATGAGTGGCACTTCTATGGCAGCGCCGCATATGGCCGGTATACTATTATTAAGAGGAAAGAATTTTACCCAATCAGGTGTGGCTAAAGAAGATCCCGATGGCACTCCTGATCCGATAGCGCATTACTGAATGATGCAATGGAACACGGATGCCACGGATGCACGGATATAAATGGATTTTTTTCAGTTCTATAAAAACAATTTGCCTGCAACTTTATTAAAGGCGGGTTATTTTATAAGAAATCCATTTTGTATCCGTGCATCCGTGGCATCCGTGTTCCATTCTCCCTCTTTTATAACTGTTCTTTTAAATAGAATACAGTGGCACATTAATGTACAGGGAAACACCCTTGCCTTCTTCCGGTTTATATTCATAATCGTTACTAAGTGTCCGCACACGGTTCAGCATACTTTGCAAACCAATGCCTCCCTGTTTTTTTACTTTATCAGGATTAAACCCTTTGCCATTATCAGCTATCCTGATCTCCGCATATCTTGTACCATAGCGTATATAAATAGTGATGTCAGTAGCGCCGGAATGTTTTTCACTGTTATGAATAAATTCCTGGATCACCCTGTATAAATTATTGGAAACATTAGGCAGTAATTCTTTTTCTTTTCCTACTACAGTCAGATTGTATTTGATCTTATCAACGCGGTTCAGCCGGCTGATCACGGCTTTGATCCCTTTTAAAAATCCACTGTTCAATAGATCCACCGGCATCAGGTCATGCGATACTTTGCGGGCGATAGAAAGCGTTTCGGATACCAGTCCTTTTGTTTCGGCAATAAACTCACCGATAGCCGGATCGTTTTCTTTCAGCATTTTCTGAATGGTATCGATAGAAAGATGCACGGTCGCCAGGTGCTGGCAAACCCCATCGTGCAGATCGGCCGCTATCCGGTCTCTTTCCTTTACTTCCGCTTCTGCAATCGCATTCGATACCAGTTGATTGACTTCCTTCAATCCCGTTATGTCCTGGATGATGAAAATAAGAGAAGAAGGTTTGTTGGGATAATCCACTCTCTTCACAGTGGTATTATAATAAATACTCTTTTTTTGTTTGCCGGCTCCTTTCATTTCAAAGTTGACAGCCTTGCCGGAGCTGATAGCCAGGTCGATCTTTTGCTGAAGAATATGATGGGCTTTGGCATAGAAGATACCAGCTACTTTTTCTCCCACCCTTTTCTTTTCCCTTCCGTTTATATACTGGATAGTGCCAGTGGTAGACGCTTTGATGATCAGTACCGGTGCGGAATCCGCAATGGAACGTAATTCTCTTTCCTTATTGAGTACTTCTGTTTCTTTCTTTTTCAGAACAGATATGTCCTGCGTGGTGCCGAAGATAATGTCCTTGCCCACATGCTTGTTCATCCCCGAAAAAGTGGTCTGTAGCGTTCTTATTTTACCGGAACCGGTCCTGATGCGGTATGTAACAGGATTATACCTGCCAAGCATTGCATTTTTAAAGGCGAGTAATACATCGGGGTAGTCTTCTTCAAAAATGAATTTACATTCTTCATTCCCTATTAAAGGCTCACATCCTTCTTCGGCTTCAAAAATATCCAGCAGTTGTGAACTCCAGCTCATCTTAAACGTCTTCCGGTTCAGTTCAAAGTAACCAAGACGTGCCACAGAAGAAGCGAGACGCAACAGTTCATTACGTTTCAGTACTAATTCAAGCGCAGAGCGGCTATTA
>CAMLGR010000149.1 GCA_946479615.1 uncultured Bacteroidota bacterium
CTAAGAGGATCTGACGAAACCGGTACTGATGTATAGTTTTCTACCAGGCGTCCCGATGGGACGCACTCCTCATTTTGTTAGTGTTACCGATCAGTTGTCCCTATGGGACAAGAGACGTTGATGATTGTGTTTTACCTGCTATTTTTATTTAATGGCGGGAGGATACTGTCCTACGAGGGTCTGACGAAACCGGTACTGATGTATAGCTTTCTACCAGGCGTCCCGATGGGACGCACTCCTCATTTTGTTAGTGTTACTGATCAGTTGTCCCTATGGGACAAAGAGGCGTTGATGATTATGTTTTACCTGCTATTTTTATTTAATGGCGGGAAAATGCTGTCCTAAGAGGATCTGACGAAACCGGTACTGATGTATAGTTTTCTACCAGACGTCCCGATGGACGCATTCCCCATCCTGTTAGTGTTACCGACCAGTTGTCCCTACGGGACAAAGAGGCGGCGTTGATGATTGTGTTTTGCCTGTTATTTTTATTTAATAGCGGGAAGATGCTATCCTACGAGGATCTGACAAACCGGTACTGATGTATAGTTTTCTACCAGGCGTCCCGATGGGACGCATTCCTCATTTTGTTAGTGTTACCGATCAGTTGTCCCTATGGGACAAAGAGGTGTTGATGATTGTGTTCTATCCACAGATTGATAGATTATTCAACCTGTTTTAATCAGAAAAATCACTCTTTTAAACCGTTATTTTCTCTTTTTTTATATTGACTATCTTACTAGTTTAGCCTGGTCATTTTAAATTGATTCTCCCCACCTGACAACCTCTCGCTTTCTATTACCAAAAAAATTAACCTATGTCCCGTAGGGACATCAGATCGGTAGCCACCCGATTATTATTATTATAACCCCCACGTCCCGTAGGGACGTTTGGTAAAACAACCATATGGCTAATACATACACACAATTGCATATCCAATTTGTATTTGCGGTAAAATACCGCGCCTCCCTGATCCAAACTGAATGGAAGGACCGCCTTCACCAATACATAACAGGCATCGTACAGGGGAATAATCACAAGATGTTACGCATAAACAGTATGCCCGATCATATCCACATTTTCACTGGCATGCGACCCGATCAATCCATCTCTTCCCTGGTAAAACTTATAAAAGCGGAAAGCACCAAATGGATCAAGGATCAACAGCTATGCAAATCAGCCTTTTCATGGCAGGGCGGCTTCGGGGCATTTTCCTATTCTAAAAGCCATGTACCTAATGTGATCAGGTATATCAAAAACCAGGAAGAACACCATAAAAAGGAGACATTCTTATCCGAATATAAACGGTTCCTGGATGTCTTTGGAGTTGAGCATGAGGAGAGGTATCTTTTTAAAGAACCTGAATAATAATTTATCAATGGTATTATGGAATGCGGTGGGTACTTTTATTTGTTACTGTGTACAAAATGCCCGCTATGGAACATCTTATCTCATTACTGAACCTTTGGGCTCCTGTCATCTATCTTAAGAAATCACCGGCAACTCCACATGAAACACGGTTCCTACATTCTTTTCTGTTTCAAACCATATCCTTCCATTGGCCTGCTCCACGATGCCTTTACACATGGCAAGACCCAAACCCGTACCCGATGACTTGGTCGTAAAATTCGGAATGAATATCCGTGATTGCATCTCCGGTGCAATCCCTTCCCCGTTATCAAGAATACTGATGCGGATCACCGAATCTGTTTTCTCCTCTGCTACCACGATCTTGCATTCACGGCCGCCACAGGCTTCTACCGCATTGGCAAATAGATTGGTGAATAACCGGTTCATCTGTGTCCTGTCCGCTCTTACCATCACTTTTTCATTCACGGGTATCCATACGAAATCGATACTCGGATTGGTACGGTATAATTCCTGCAGGGAACCCAGTACATTGTGCAGATCGAATTCCTCTACATTGATATTGCCGATATTGGCAAACTGCGAAAAGTCAGCCGCGATCTTTGACAGGTGATCGATCTGCTCGATCAATGTCTGCGCCACCGTACCCGATAACTCTTTTACATTCGGCTGGTTGCTATCAACCGCTTTTTGAAGATACTGGATACTCAGCTTCATCGGTGTCAGCGGGTTCTTGATCTCATGCGCCACCTGCCGCGCCATTTCGCGCCAGGCCCCTTCCCTTTCAGTCTTGGCCAATGCCGCCGCACTCTCACCCAATTTCGCCACCATCTTATTATATTCCGTTACCAGGTCACCGATCTCATCATCGCGGCTCCATTGAATTTCTTCATTGAGTGCACCGATATTAACGCCTTTCATTTTCTCACTGATTACCGAGAAAGAACGGGTGATCCGGTTGGTAATGAATAAAGCAATTAATCCTGCGATCAATAAGATAAACGCATTCAGGTTGATAATCGTAACAATAAAATTCGATATCTCCTGGTTCAACTCCGATTGCGAAGTAAAATAAGGAACACTCAGGTAGGCATATTCTTTTCCCTGCTGATCCCTTACCGGTGCATACACACTCAAATAGGGAATATCGGCAATGCTTTCTTCCTGCACATATTCGACCAGGTTAAGACGGCTAAGATGGTAATAAGCCACCGGGTCCATCTTGGTACTGATCACCCCCTTGCTATATACTGTCTGAATGGATGAATATTGCAGATCGCCGTTCAAATCATATACGTTGACATCCACCCCATGTATATCCGACACCTCGTTGACCAGGGTCTGAAAATTATAACTGGAGATGGAATCATACAGGTTGGCATTCCGTTCATCAGGATCGATCCGTTTCTGCATTTCCTTCACCATGATACTAATGGTACGGCTCAGTTTATCACTGTTACTCCGGTTGTAACGGCTCTTAAAGAAATTGATCGTGGCAAACCCGATAATGATAAACGAGAATATGCTGATAAAGATAATAGTGCTGTGTACCTGGTTACGGATATTAAAATGAAAGAACCGCTTGAACCCTTTCCAGTCACTTACAGCCTGCAATAAAAGAGATAAGACCTGCACAATGAATACCAGGAACAAAAAGGAACAGAAGATGTACGAGAATAAAGTGATCGATTCGATCAGCGTATCACGTTTACGGGCAATGATCACAACGCGTTTGTTGGTAGCCCGGTACCACATTTCATCATAACCCCCGTTCTTGACCTCATTGAATTCATTCGTCCATTGCATCTGCTTATCTTCGAGCCGGGTAGCAAACGGGTATTTCTGCGAAACTTTGATCAATTTATTCTGGCTATAGATGGCATAGGAATAAATGGGTGAATTCTCTGCCGAGTTCTCCCGGTATTGCTTAAAGAGTTCGGGAAACAATCCTTCTGCCCCGCTGTATTTTTTTGGATCGGAGATCACAAAGAAATAGCCAAGCGTATTCCCCGAGGTATCGCTGATGATCCGCTTGGTGATATAGGTAAATTTATCAAACCCTGTTTCATAGTAATAAAGATCAGGCGCATCCGCCGGGTATGATTGCATAGTCACCACCGTATTCAATGCATCATAGGTCTTGCTATCGGGATTATACAAACCCTTGCCGGTCGAATCATAGAGGTAAAGACGGGTCTCGAATTTATCCGAATACACCGTATAACTGCTGCGCAGGATACTATCACGGATCAGTTGGTTGGAAGCGCTATCCCTGAAACGATCATAGTTCGTTTCCAGGAAATCATTATCCAAGTATTTTAAAGCGATACTTAAGAGGCGTTCGCTTGAAGGATCGGCCTGCACCGCCAGTTTCTCTGCATAGAATTTCCGGCGCGACCATTCAGCCTTCCTGTTCTCGGCTAGCATGATCGCGGCAATAGAAACAGAGAAGACCAATATCCAGAAAAGTATACCGGCAATATTGATCCGTATCCGGTGTAATATTTGTCCCTCCCTGTCCACCAGCCAGGTATAGATCAGCAACCAGGCAAGTACCGGTATATAAAACAACACGGTGGGATCGCCCGATTTGAGTGTCAGGAAAACAAGACCCGAAAATGCAATGGCAAAATAAACCGGCCATGCATTCTGCATAAAAAGAGGGAAGATGAGCCGGAAAAGTATTTGCGTAAAATAATAATAAGAAAGGGTGAGCGTAGCCAATACGATAAATCCGACTACCGTATACCTGTCCAGGCTAAAGAAGTTTGTAACATCAAACGATATTTTTGAATCGGCCACAATACTCCTGATCACGGAAGAAAGAATAAACGTGGAATAGATCAGCAGGCACAATGAAATTATACCGGCCGTCCATTTCAGCCATAGCGGCCACCGGACAGCGAGATTGCCGAGGTGATGGATCTTATACCAGGCAAACAATACCAGCCAGCAAAAAAAGACCGAGTTCATCAGCAGGTCACCTAAGGAACGCTCGATCATATTGGAACCATACACGGAAGGATCGAATAACTCAAACTGGCGGAGATTGAGCAGGGCCGGGAACATATAGATCAATACCCGCAACCCCAATAGCACAAATCCAAGGAATACCACTCCATGCCATACTTTTTTCCTTGCCAGTGAATCTGCTACCAGGTGTGTAAATAATAATAGCAGCAGTAACCCTCCGAAGCGCAGCAGAATGGTCAGTTGGTTATTATAGGGAATAGAAGAACCGGATATTTTTTTATCAAAATAAAAAAGCGGTTTTCCTGATATTGATTTTACCGGGTATGCCGTACTGTCCTCACTGATCAGCACCCGGTTGTCCGCCGATTTGCTATATACAAACTTTTGCGGCAGGTAATCCGTCTCCAGGAAAAAATCAGATTGCACCGGTATCATCGCATAAGCCACCACTGTATTGGCCGCTAAATGCAATGATCTTTTCAGCACCACATAACGGCCATTCAGCAAATGCATGAATTCTTCCATATCACCCGCTGAATAGGTTTCGGGCGGCGGAAGGATTGCCTGGTTGCTCCAGAAACGCATGGATAAAATGCCATCGTTACTAACGGCGTATAAAAAAAGACCGTATTGCTTCTTTACCGTCTTATTGAATTCTTCCCGCGATTCTTCGTTCGTGACGAGTTTATTAACAAGTGCCGTATCCGTCAACAGCGAATAAAAACTTTCCTGCTCCTGCTGAACATAACGCTCGGCTTTTACCACCTCATCGGTAACAATCGAAGAATTACTATATAGTTTATTGAAGATGAAAGAAAGCGTAAACAGCAGGATCGCTACCAGCAACAAGGATAGTTTCAGGAAAAACCTATTTGGCAAAATTAACTTCACTATCCGCGTTGTTTTTTAATGCTGTTCCAGATGGCGTCCATTTCTTCCAGTGTCATATCGGCAAGGGCTTTTCCCTGCTGAAGGGCTTCCTGTTCCATCTTAGTAAAGCGGTGGATGAATTTCTTATTGGTCCGTTCCAATGCATTTTCGGCATCAACCTGCAAAAACCGTGCATAATTGATCATTGAAAACATAAGATCCCCGAATTCTTCCTCCACCTCCAATTGCCGCTGGTTTACGTCTTCTTTGGAAGGATTGGCCCCCGGCTGCTGACCAAGCGCGGCCAATTGCTGGTTACCCACGGCTTCTTTTAATTCCGCCGTCTCTTCCTCCACCTTTTCCCAAACCTGTTCCTTATTATCCCATTCAAATCCTACCTGTTTTGCTTTTTCCTGCAACCGCATGGCTTTTACCATTGCAGGCAATGAACGGGGCACTCCACTCAACACCGATGCCTTCCCCTCCTTCAATTTCAATTTTTCCCAATTGGATTTCACCTCCTCTTCATTATTCACTTTTACGTCGCCATAGATATGCGGATGTCTGCTGATCAGTTTTTCACTGATCCCATTGATCACATCCGTCAATTCAAATTGCTTTTGCTCGCTGCCTATTTTCGTATAAAAAAGAATATGCAGGAGCAGATCGCCTAGTTCTTCACGAATACCTTTCCAGTCGCTTTCGGTAATCGCATCCGTCAACTCAAAGGTTTCCTCGATCGTCATCTGGCGCAGGGTATGGATCGTTTGCTTTTTATCCCAGGGACATTTTTCACGCAATTCATCCATAATTCCTACCAGCCTCATAAACGCATCGGCCACCGTATTACCCATATCACTTAGATTTTAAATAGAGAAAAGAAAACGAAGAATAAGAATAAAATACCCAGCACGATGGCCCAGAGTATATTCAGCAATAAAAACTTAAAGAATGTCTTGACTGCACCCTGCCCATAAAACTTATAGAGCGCTGCATATTCATACACAAATATACTGACCCAGGTAAGCCCTACGATCCATCGTAATATTCCAGAATGTAAATGTGTGTTGATCTCCGATACCGCGAAGATCACCAGCAGCGCCATAAAGATGAAGATGTAAAAATAGATGCTGAACAACGCATGACTGACATAGAAGAATTCCTTGCGCCGCATATACAATAACTTCAGTAAAAGCGCCATCAGGGGCAATGAAATAAACAGGATCTGTGGAATGCTATGGATCAACGTTGATGTGAACGCCTTGACGAACATCTTCCCATTGTGATTATACTTTTCATTCAATTCGATCTGTTTGTACACAAGTTTCCTTTCAAACCAGTTATGCTTTTTCACCCCGGCTTTCAGCAACGAATCATATTCTTCCTTCGAAGTATACTCACCCGGTGTGAACCGGATCTGGCCCTTCATACCATTGGTATCGAGATAGGTTCTGAAACCTTCCCTGGTCATGGGAACACCCGGTTTGCCGTCTTCCTTATTCAGCTTCGCCGTAAAATTGGCAAAATGAGCAGAATCCATGGCTTCGATCTGTTCCGGCGTTTTGCCATTGATATCATACCTGATCAGGTCCGTATCCCGGTGAAAAAAAGTAAAGAATAAGAGAAAAAAGAAGGCCGATGTAAAAATGTACATCCTGACCGGGTTCAGGTAAGTGGCCCTGCGACCCAGCACGTATTCCCTGGGCAAAAACCCCGGTTTGGTGACCAGGTATCTGATCGAATGAAAAAACTTCCCATCGAAATGGGTGATATCATAAAAAAAATGCTTGACGAGGTCCCAGAAACTTTCCTTGGGTTCGATGTTTTCCTGTCCGCAATTATGACAATACTTCCCCTGCACAATTGTCCCGCAGTTGAGACAATTCTTCTCCTTTCGTTCGGGGTGGTGAGACATATAATTTTTTTCTAAAAATAAGTACAAAACACAAGCAAAAGCCGGATTTTACGTTTCAATGGCCGGTCTTCCCGGTTCCTGTTATCAGGCTGCCAATATGCAGTTACCAGGATGAAGACTACGACCGAAATTCCATTACTTTTGCACCCTAATCAATATCAGCGCCAGCATGAAAACCTTCCTATCCGTTCTTCTGCTTGTTCTTTCACAAATTGTCCACGGGCAATACTATTATGATGATATCCGTGGCGCCCGTGAACTGGGTGACAGGATGAAGAATTATATCAATAGCAAGACCAGCACGATCACGGCTGTCGGGTTTGATGCCATGGGTGCCAGGACCTCCGATTTTAATGAATGGCAGGCGATCGATGCCGCCAATAATATCTTAAAGATCACTACCCGCAACGGGCAGCAGGTCACCCGCCAATTTTACAAGTTCGATAACCAGTTCAACCTGCTCAGCATTACCGATTCGTCCAGCGATATCAAAAGTGTATCAGTGTATGAATACGATGCCAGTCATCATATCACCTCCATCAAAACAACTACTGCCGATTCACTCAGCGATTTTACCGAGACCGAAGAACGCCAGTGGAAATACAATGCCCAGGGAAAACCTGAAAAGATGTGGCGCATCCTGAATAATAAGGATAGCAGCGAATACCGTTTTACTATCGATGAAAAAGGGAATGTGGCCGATGAACAGTTATACCGCCGTGGCACCGGCATCGACCCCGTTTATTATTATTATGATGAGACCGGCCGCCTGACCGATATCGTTCGTTATAACAAACGCCTGAAGAAACTGCTTCCCGATATCATGTTTGAATATGATGACGATAACCGTGTGATCCAGAAAATGACGATCCTTTCTACCATCAATGCCGAATACCTGATCTGGAGATATGCCTACAATGAAAAAGGGCTGAAAACAAAAGAAGTTTTATTTGACAAGAAAAAAGAAATGACAGGAAAGATCGAGTATGGGTATACATATCTGCCTTGAGAGGGATAAGGAATTAAGAATTATGAGTTAAGAATTATGAATGGCAGCTTTCCCATTCATAATTCTTAACTCATAATTCTTAATTGACAGCACCCTCATCTTAACACTATCATCCCCGTTCCGCAAATACGACTTATGAAACAACTCCTTTTCTGCTTTATTACCATGACCCTTTTCCTGATGACCCATGCCCAGGAAAATTCCTCCACTTTCACCCTCAGTGGCACGATCAAATCAAAGAGTAAAGGAGAAACCCTGATCGGCGCTTCCATACGTGCCGGCAATACCGGGACAGCCAGCAATGAGTATGGTTTTTATTCCCTGACACTTCCCAAAGGACATTATACAATTGAATTCAGCGCTGTAGGATTGCAATCAACCGCTACGGAACTGGACCTTGACAAGGATATTAAATTAAATATTCAACTGGAAGATGAAGTAAAGAACCTGGAGGGCGTGATCGTAACTTCTCAATCAAAAGGACGCAGTATCAGCAGCCCGCAAATGGGCGTTGAAAAACTATCTACGCGGGAGATCAAAAATATACCTGTTCTGTTGGGAGAAAGGGATATCCTGAAAACCATCCAGCTTCTTCCCGGTATCAAATCTGCCGGCGATGGCAACAGCAGCTTTTATGTGCGCGGTGGCGCCGGCGATCAGAACCTGATCCTGCTGGACGAAGCACCCGTGTATAACGCCTCTCACCTGCTGGGATTCTTTTCAACCTTCAATTCAGATGCGATCAAAGACCTGACCGTATACAAAGGCGGAATGCCGGCACAATATGGCGGCCGTCTTTCTTCCGTCGTGGATATAAAAATGAATGATGGAAATAACCAGGATTATAATGTCAGTGGTGGTATCGGGCTGATCTCCGCCAAATTGAATGTGGAAGGACCGATACAAAAAGATAAATCCTCTTTCCTGCTCACGGGTCGACGTACCTATGCCGATGTATTCCTGAAACTGTCGAACGATTCCAATATCAATAAGAACCGGCTTTATTTCTATGACCTGAATGCAAAGATGAATTACCAACTGGGTGAAAAAGACAGACTTTATCTTTCCGGTTACTTCGGAAAAGATCTGCTGGGCCTGGGAGAAACATTTGGCATTGATTGGGGCAATGGTACCGGCACCCTTCGCTGGAACCACATCTTTAATAATAAACTTTTTTCCAATACCTCCCTGATCTATAGTAATTATAAATATAATATCTCTATCCGCAGTGCAGGTGATGATTTTGATATCTTCTCAAAGATCACTGACTATAATATCAAACAGGAATACCAGTGGTACGCGGGTACCCGGAATAATATCCGGTTTGGATTCAATTCTATTTACCATATCATTACACCGGGTGAAGTAAAAGCCGCGGCTACTTCCAGTATCAATTCCTCAGCGCTGCAAAAAAGATATTCCTGGGAAAATGCGGCCTATATTACCGATACCTGGAAAGCATCGGAAAAGATCAATATCACCTATGGATTACGCGCTTCTTCCTTCAGCATTCTCGGCAAAGGAGATTTCTTTACTGTTGATCCCGCTGGCAATATCACCAGTGTAACCAATTACAAACAAGGCGAATTTGTAAAAACTTATTTTAACCTGGAACCACGCCTGGCCGCCAGTTATATTTTTACGCCCAATAGTTCTGTAAAATTGTCTTATGTGAGGAATGTACAGAACCTGCACCTGGTATCTAATTCTACTTCATCCAATCCCACCGATAAATGGATCGCCAATACCAATATTATCAAACCCGAACTTTCCGACCAGGTATCATTGGGTTATTATAAGGATATTTTCCAGAACCGCTTCGAATTGAGTATCGAAACCTATTACAAGAATATGCAGCACCAGATCGATTACCGCGATGGCGCCGATATTTTTAAGAACAGCGATGCGATCGAAACAGAATTGCTATTCGGGAAAGGCCGCGCCTATGGCATCGAATGGTTCTTGAAAAAGAAAGCGGGCAAACTGACCGGCTGGATCGCGTATACACTTTCCAAAACAGAAAAGAAGATCGACGGTATCAATAACAATAAATGGTACAATGCCCGGCAGGACCGCACTCATGAGATCTCGGTCGTAGCAGCTTACCAGCTCAACCGTAAATGGACGGTTTCTGCCAATTGGGTCTTTTATACCGGTGAGGCTGTCACTTTTCCTGCCGGCAAATACCAGATCAATAACCAGACTATCTTTTATTATACAGAACGCAATGGTTACCGGATGCCATCTTATCACCGGCTGGATATTGGCGCTACCTGTTTACTGAAACAAAGAAAAAAATGGTCGTCTGAACTGAACTTCAGTTTATACAATGCATATGGCCGTGAGAATGCCTATGCGATCAATTTCCGGGATAATGAAGATGATCCCAATAAAACAGAAGCAGTCCGCTATGCGCTGTTCAGGTTTATTCCTTCCATTTCTTATAATTTTAAATTTTAACCTATGTCTACACGATATATCCTGTATTTACTGATTGTGCTGATAGCTTTTGCTTCCTGCGAAAAGGTCATCGACATTAACCTGGATAAAGTAGAAAAGAAATACGTGATCGAAGGAATTCTTACCGATGTCGCCGGCACGAGCAAGGTATTGCTGTCAAAGACCAAAGATTTTGACGAGGATAATTCTTTTCCCGGTGTATCAGGAGCTACGGTACAGATTGCAGAAACAGGCGGCCCTGTGTATCATCTTACCGAAACCTCATCCGGCGTATACGAACAAGCCGGGCTGAAAGGCTCCAGTGGGAAAACCTATACGCTGAATGTAACAGTGAATGGCGAATCCTTTACCGCCTCTTCTACCATGCCGCAGAAAGTAAATCTCGATACGATCTTTGTAACAGATGAATTGCTATTTGCCGATACCCGGAAGATCGTCAATACCGTATTCAAAGATCCCGCAGGACCTGGCAATTCCTATCGTTTTATTCAATATGTAAATGGTATCCGGCAAAAAACGATCCTGCTCCGGAATGATGATTACAGCGACAACCGGACGATCGTCAACAAACTCTTTTATTTCTCCGATAACGATGATGATTCAAGCAATATAAAAACCGGCGACCGTGTGGTGATCGATATGCTTTGTATAGATCCGGCCATTTATAAATACTGGTTCAGTCTTGACCGAAGTTCTACCGGCGGCAGTGGCCAGGCAACACCCGCCAATCCTGTCAGCAATATCCAGGGCGGAGCACTAGGTTATTTCAGTGCGCATACGTTGCAAACGAAGACGATGGTAGTGCGGTGAGAATTAAGAATTATGAATTTAGAATTAAGAATGG
>CAMLGR010000150.1 GCA_946479615.1 uncultured Bacteroidota bacterium
ATTTCTATGTCTCTATGATCCTATGTGGTAAGAAGCAGTCAACAGATGCCGGCTCAGATCGCCTTTATTTCCATGATCTTTTTTTCAAATTCCTCATTGCTGACAAAGGAGCGGTTCTTGATCTTGGTTTTGTAGGTGTTGATGGTATGAACAGAGTATTGAAGGATGCGGGCGATTTTTTCATTATCATGGATGCCCATGCGGATCAGGGCGAATATCCGGAGATCGGTATTCAGTAATTCGCCTTCTTTCAGTTCCACGGCATTTTCGGGTGAGAACAGTCCATTGAATTCGGCGACAAAATTGGGGAACAGTTTCAGGAACACCCGGTCAAAATTCTGGAGCAGGTATTCTTTTTCTACACGCAGGTTGATACTGTTGACCAGAAAACGGATCTCTTCCAGTTTACGGTCATTTACCTTTTGTTCCAGCGATTTTTTAAACCGTTCTATCTTGTCAAAAAATTCAGAATTGACATTGAAGAAGTAACCGATATATTCTTCCTTGATCTTGTTGGCTTCGGATAATTTACTGTTTACTTCCGATAACCGGTGATTGATCTCCTGGTCGCGAAGATGCGCCTCGGTGATCAGTTTCTTGGCGATTTTCAGTTTGTTGACCTGTCGCAGTACGATGATCGTCAGTACTACTACGCCTACCAATAATAAAGTAACAATGATCGCATAGATGATCAGTGTCTTTTTTTGTTTCTCTACCAGTCCCAGTTTTTCACTTTCGATCAATGGCAGGATATCGGTCACTCTTACTTTCCGCTGGCGGGCGCCATAGAAAGTGGCGTCTGAAATAGCGAGTTCGATACAGGAAGAAGCATTTTTTACATCGCCTTTTTTATACAGCAGGTTGGCCAGGTTAAAAGCGGCGGCCGTTTCTTTCGTGGAAGAACGGATATCGGCAATAGCAGCCTGCACCAGTAATTCGATGGCCGGATCGTTTTGCAGGTTTTGTATATAGATATCGCTCAGCGTGGAAGCGGTCAATGCTATTTCATGTGCCGAAAGACCGGGTCTTGCCATCAGTTGTTTATAATTGATGAGCGCCCTGTCCTTATTACCCGAACGTATATCTTTCAACCCGCTGAAATAGGCGTAATTAAATGAGCCGGGCGTTAACAGCAGTAATGCGGAATCTATATACTGATTTGCTTTTTGTACATAACCGGGTGTATGATAACTATCATTATTGAAATCGGCCAGGTCATAATAAAAGCGGCCCATCGAAAGATAATATTCTGTTTTCAGGCTATCAGGCATCGGGCTGGTTTCGATGCTGGTAAGCAGATCAGAAGCCTCTTTGAATAAACCGGCTGATAATAAGGAAAAACCGAGTTTCAGTTTTGCCTGGCTGATCAGCGAAGGATCGTTGATCCGGTAAGCGACTTCCTGCATCTTTCGTGCATAGGAATAGGCAGAATCATATTTAAACGCCTTGTATTCTTCGTATAACTGGAGACAAAGTGAGAAAGAAGCCGGTAGCCGGTTTTCTTTTTGTAATAGATTTTTCAGGTTGTCGATACCCGATTGTTTTTGCCGGTCATATACCGGGGCCTGTTCTTTGGCCTGGTCCAGGTTTTCCAGCAAACCTTCAATGGCGGTTTGTGAAAAGCCGGAGACTGCCACAAGAAAAGAAATAACAAGCAGGTAGAAGCGATGCATAAGAGGCGTAAAATACAGAATCCTGAATTAAAATAGCTAAGTGGGTAATGGGGATTTGTAAATTGATTTTTTTTACCACATAGGATCATAGGAATATAGACACCACATAGAATCCTATGTAAAACCTATGTTCCTATGTGGTAAGAAAAAAATCTTTTACTTTCATGCCAAATAATAAATTATGTCAAAAGTTGCGATCGTTACCGGTGCATCCGGTAATATGGGACAGGCGGTAGTAAAGAAATTCCTGGCAGAAGGCTATACTGTGATTGGAACGATTGTCCCCAACGATCCTGTAACGATCAATATCGATGATCCGCGGTTTGAAAAAATAGCTGCCAACCTGGTGGATGAAGAAAATGCACGACAATTGGCCGATAGCGTGATCAGTAAACATGGTTCTATCGATGTAGCCGTATTAACGGTAGGCGGGTTTGCGATGGGCAAGATTGCCGATACCAAAACGGCCGATATCATGAAGCAATACCAGTTGAATTTTGAAACTGCCTACAATACAGCGCGGCCCTGTTTCCTGCAAATGATGAAGCAGGGTAGTGGACGGATTTTTATGATTGGCTCCCGTCCGGGACTGGATACAAAGAATGGAAAGGGTATGATCGCCTATTCACTGGCCAAGTCATTGATCTTTCGCCTGGCTGAATTAATGAACGAGGAAGCGAAAGGACACGATGTTGTGACCAGCGTAATCGTGCCCAGTACGATCGATACACCGCAAAACCGTAAGTCGATGCCGGATGCCCGATTCGGTAACTGGGTAAAACCGGAAGCGATCGCGGACGTGATCTATTTTCATTCGACCAAAGAAGCAGCTGTTTTAAGAGAGCCGGTGATCAAGGTGTATGGGAATGCTTGAGAAGGAAATGTAAAATGCAAAATATAAAATCTAAAATGTAAAAGGGGTTTTGGTTATCAAAAACTCCTTTTACATTTTAGATTTTGCGGTTTTATATTTTACATTCTTTTCATTTTATCATAATTATCCTTGCTATTGTGCCGGAAAGTACCGATAATAATCTATCGTATATCCATTCATCCGTGCCATCCGTGTTCTATATCATACTGTATCAAAAATCAGCATCCAACAATCCCTAAAGCTCAAACATTCTTTATCATATCATAATTATCCTTTCCGTCATGCCAGAAAGACCCGATATGCTGAAAGCCTTTCTTTTTATAAAAATGCACAGCTAGGTGGTTGGATGTTTGAACACCACTCCATAACAGGATATGCCGGAAGGGGGTGGTTGCTGTAATATCTTTTTCAATATAATCATAGAGGCTGCTGCCTAAACCGCTGTTCTGATAACGATCTGCTACAGATGGCGCGAACGTGCATATTTTCTCCTGGTCGTGATACATATTCTTCATCTGCAATCTCGCCCTGTCAGCATCCGTCATTCCATTTTTGATAAGCATATAAGCAGCTATGTTATTGTTATCATCGAGAGCAATATAACGCCTTGTATCACCGGGTAAGCCGGCACAAATGGAATCGATCGTTTCTTTATCGAATGCATGAGGACCATACCTGCTCCTGGAAGTATCGGATAAGGAAAACGTTAAATAATGGTAAAGCGCATCCGCATCCATTGGCTCTAATAAACGGATAATGAAGGAATGATTATTTTTCAGTAAGAGGGTTATTGCCATCGGCAAGGCTGTATGTAAAATTAGGCAGTCAGTCTATATTTCTCTTCATAATTTTGAACTGTATGGCGAATGATAAAATAAGAATACTGGCTATTTCCGGTAGCCTGCGCGCGGGCTCTTCCAATAATATCATTGTAAAGATCGTTGCCGGAATGCTGGCACCGGGTATTGAGTTCATTGTTTATAACGGGCTGGCGGCTATCCCGGCTTTTGATGATACAGAGAGTAAAGCGGTCGATGATTTTCGTAAACAGATCCGTGAAGCAGACGGAATTTTTATTTGCACACCTGAATATGCGTTTGGTGTGCCCGGTGCTTTAAAGAATGCACTGGACTGGACGGTTTCAACCGGTGATTTTGATAAGAAGCCGGTAGCCCTGGTAACAGCTTCCAGTGTGGGAGATAAGGGGCATGCTTCTTTGCTTCATACGCTCACAGCTTTGTCCGCCCATATAGCCCCGGATGCTGCTTTGCTGATCTCTTTTGTCAGGGCGAAACTGAATGATAAAGGAGAGTTCAAGGATATGGCTACTGCACAGGCGGTTCAATCGGTAGTGAATGCTTTGGTCAGGTTGATCAGGGAAAGCAAAGAGGCAGGAAAATGATTTTTCGTACACAGTACGATCACAGATTTCAACAACTCATACATAGTGATGTTTCTTTTTAATTCCTGTTGGATCATTTTTGAGGGATAAATAAAATCTCTCAATAAAGATCAAACACCGGGACATGAAACATTTATTACCTGCCATTATTATTATTATAACACTATCTCTTCCGCTTGCCGGTTTTTCTCAAACAGCACCCGGTGAATCGGAAACAATCAAAAAGGAAAAACGCGAACCCAGATTCGGTATCAAGGCCGGTTATGCTATCAATAAAATAGCGGAGAATAAAACCTCTTTTGATCCGGCTGGCAAAAGTGGTTTCATGGCCTCTGCTTTTTTCTCACCCGTTACAAAGAACGGGTTAGGGTACCGGAGCGAGATCGTATTCTCCCGCATGGCTCATACGCTTGTCGATGGAGATGCAAGCAATAAGGTAACGACCGATTATATTTACCTGCCACAACTGACCACGTTCACGATTGCCAAAGTAGTACAGTTGCAAGCCGGTGGCCAGGTTGGATTTTTAGTAAAAGCCGCAGGGAAGAAAACAAACGATGGGTCGTCTTCGAATGGTATCATGGATTTTATGAATCGTATCGATTATGGATTTGCCGGTGGTATAGAGATCTACCCGGTAAAAAGATTGATCATAGGAAGCCGTTATAATATCAGTTTGGGGAATATGTATAAGAAAATGGAAGAAGGGGATATCTCTCCGTTGCCGTTTTTTCCAACAGATATCAAATCAAAGAATGCGGTTATTCAATTCTTTGCAGGATTCAGGTTTTAAAGGTATACACGTATATAATTTCAGGACGGTCAGCCCGGGGATAATTTTCTCCGGGTATTTTATTTTACCGGGAGTTTTTGACGGTATCATCCTGTCAAAATAACTTCGGTAACGAACTTTTCTAAACACCTTTACTATGAATATATCAGGGAATAAATTGCTTGTTATTTTTTCTTTTTTAGTCCTGGTATTTTCAGGATCATGTAAAAAAGATAAAGAAACGTTTGAAGGAGATTATACACTCAGTGTGACCACGCCATTCGAAACACGTCATTTTTATGCAGCCCCGGATCATAATAGTATTTATGTAGGAATAGACCTGTCGATGCCAAGGATATGGCATTTTGAAAAATCGGGAGACAGTTATGTGATCAGGCCTGCTAACGATGCCAGCAAGGTTATTTCTTTTAATGGTAACAACCGGCCGGTGTTGCTTGACAGGCCTTCTGTGATTACGACTAAAGAATTGTTCCAGGTAGAAAAAGATTTTTCTGCAAAAGGATTTCTTTCCATCAGGTCGGTTTATTTCAATAATTATATCAACGTTCCCATCTGTTACAGGAACGGATCGGTATCTACCTACGATATAGAAGCGGTGAAAAAGAATCAGTGTGTGCTTACTGATCCTGCTGCGGATGTTTGCCTTTGTATCTCGTCTTTCGGATATGAGCAGCAATAAAAGCCGGTGTTCACTCAGAAACTCATTTCAGGAATATCTCCTTCGATAATCAATTTCCCGGCGGTTTTACTTTTTATTTCTTCTACGCTGATGCCGGGCGCTCTTTCGAGCAAACGAAAACCTCCGGGTGTTATATCCAGCACCGCCAGATCCGATACGATTTTCTTTACGCATTTCACACCTGTTAACGGAAGTGCGCAGGCGGGTAATAATTTCGATTCTCCTTTCGGGTTGGTATGCATCATCGCCACGATGATATTTTTAGCGCTTGCTACCAGGTCCATAGCACCGCCCATGCCTTTCACCATCTTGCCGGGTATTTTCCAGTTGGCGATATCTCCCTGTTCACTTACTTCCATAGCTCCCAATACGGTCAGGTCAACCTTGCCGGCTCTGATCATTCCAAAGCTCATAGCCGAATCAAAAAAAGCAGACCCGGGGATGGTGGTGACCGTTTGTTTACCGGCATTGATCAGGTCGGGATCTTCTTCTCCTTCCAGCGGGAACGGGCCCATGCCCAATAATCCATTCTCGCTTTGCAACACTACATTGATACCGGCTGGTATATAATTAGCGACAAGGGTGGGAATGCCAATGCCAAGATTTACATAATATCCATCTTTCAATTCACGCGCGATCCGTTGTGCTATTTGTTCTTTTGTCAGGGGCATAGTTTCATGATTTTACATGTAGTTGTTAGTTCAATGTTTAAGGATTAAAAGGTTTAATGATTTAAGAGTTCTTATAAAGAAATTTTTTACCGATAGGAATCATGCCGATACAGAACCTTTAAACCCTTAAACCTTTTTCCTCACCGTTCGCTGTTCAATTTTCTTCTCATACTTCAGTCCCTGGAAAATGCGGTGTACATAAATGCCGGGTGTGTGGATCGTGTTCGGATCAAGCTGACCGGCAGGTACCAGTTCTTCTACTTCGGCAATGGTGATCTTGCCGGCAGAGGCCATTAATGGATTGAAGTTGCGGGCCGTTTCTTTATACATAAGATTTCCTTCGGTATCGCCTTTCCATGCTTTTACGATCGCGAAGTCTGCATCAAAAGCATATTCCAGTAAATAATCTTTGCCATTAAAATTCCTGACCTCTTTTCCTGCGGCTACTTCGGTGCCTACACCGGCAGGTGTATAGATCGCAGGAAGTCCATACCCGGATGCCATGCAACGGGTAGCGAGTGTGCCCTGGGGTATCAGTTCCACTTCGAGTTCGCCGCTTAATAACTGGCGCTCAAACTCGGCATTTTCTCCTACATAGGAGGCGATCATTTTTTTTACCTGCTTTTGTTTGAGCATCAATCCTATTCCAAAATCGTCCACACCGGCATTATTGGAAATACAGGTAATCTGTTTTACTCCTTTTTTTACCAATGCAGCGATACAATTTTCAGGAATGCCACATAGTCCAAAACCACCCAGCATAATAACTGCGCCATCCTTTATATCACTGATAGCTGCATCGGCAGAGGCAACAACTTTATTCATGATAGATATTTATTGTATAAAATTAGTGAAGCTGTGCAGAATTGCCGCAATTAATACAAGTTATTGAGGGATTATCTTTTCCTGATCTTCAGCGAATCTTTTAATAGCATATACCGGTTTTCGCCGGACCGCAGGATCTTTTTCACCGGCAGGGAATCTATTTTATGGATAGAATCCTTTTTGAGCAATGAATCTTTTCCCATCAGCGAATCCTTATGAAGTAAAGAATCTTTTCGTAACAGTGAATCCCTGCGTAACAAAGAATCTTTTAAGATAGCCGAATCTTTTGCAGCTTTTATAGCAGAAGGCGATTGAATATGTGTTATTGAATCGAGCACTTCTTTCATCAGCGACGGATTTGCCTGGTAGTATGCATAGCTTTTTTCAAACGCTGCTTTCGTGGTATGATTCATCTGGAATATCTTATCATACCATTTCAGCATTTCCGCAGTCCTATCCACGACCGTATCGGTATTGAAAATATAACCGGTTACATATTCATTGGCACGGAGCAGGTCCCACATCACGTGCTCCATTTTTGTTTGGGATAAAATACCGGCCGGCAATTCTTTTTTGGAAGAACAGGAAATAAGAAGAGCAATGACAATACCGGTGAAAGCTAATTTCCTCATTTGAGTTCTTTATACGAAAGTGCATTGGTGATATCCAGTTTGCTTAACAAGTCGCGGGCGCGTGTTTTCTGGTCACCCGAAGCATGACTGAATACTTTTATAAATTCAGTGCTTTTTCCCTGGAAAAAGAACTGCATGATCATGGAATTGGGATTTTCAGTATTGACCGTATTTAAAAAATTAAGGCAATTCATGATCCCGCTGCGCGCCTCATCTTCATTTTCGTAAAAAATATCCATACCGGAACGGTAATAGGAATACAAAGCATCATGGATCAATGCAAAACGATTGTTATTCATGTTCTCAGCCAGCCAGTAACGATTCCGCAGACTTTCAAAGGAGCGCCAGCCGGTAATATCACGGCTTTCGGGTGCATTGTTGACAATGTTCCAGGCTTTTTTGAAATATTCATCACCGCCTTTCAATGCAAAAGAACCATAATCAAACCCGAGAATGATATTGACATAATAGGCTATGATCGCAGGAAGATTCGCTACTGCCGGATCATTTCCCTGTATCCGGTTCTCATTGAATTCCACAGGTTGAAATTCCTGGTAACGGAATACCACATCGTTATCCATATAATTGATAAGCGGGGAATCGTAACTGCTGTTGAAAATAGGTCTTGCTGCCTGGATCGTCAGTTTGCCACGAAACATATTATTGCCTAATTCTTCATCTACATTCAGCAGGAAATTACACTGGATCTTTTCATTGGGCTGATAAGTATCCTTCGACCATTTGCGGCCATTGATAAAATTGGTAAGCGTAGTCTGGAGGGTCTGGAAAATATTTTTATTGACCTGTGTACTGATCTTGCTGGCGATCACAGTGACACGTGCCTGTAATTCCTGCGACCGTGCAAACCCGGCAATGGAGAATAAGATAACCAGTAACGCTAGTCTTTTAAACATAGAAAGTATTTATTATTTCGTCTACGATATCTTTCGCCACTGCATCTTTTGATTTCATGTCAAAGGAAACTTCGCTGCCTTTCCTTTTAAATATGGTAATCTTGTTGGTATCATGCCTGAACCCGGCGCCTGTATCGTTCAATGAATTCAATACGATCATATCAGCATTTTTATCAGCCAGTTTTTGCTGTGCGTTTTGTATTTCATTGTTCGTCTCCAGTGCAAAGCCCACCAATACCTGTGAACCTTTCTTCTTTTGTCCCAGGCTTTTCAAAATATCCCTGGTTTTGATAAGCTCCAGGGTTAACGTTGGTTCTTTCTTTTTGATCTTTTCCGGTGCTTTTGTTACCGGTGTATAGTCTGCTACTGCTGCCGACATAATGGCCAGGTCGGCGGTTTCAAAAACCTTAGTGGAGGCTGTGTACATTTCTTCAGCCGAAACAACATTTATCAAATGAATACCATTATCCGAAAAACCGGTAGCGGAAGGGCCCAGTACCAGAGTTACAGATGCACCGCGGCGGTATAATTCTTTTGCTATGGCTATGCCCATTTTGCCGGAGGAATGATTACCGATAAAACGAACCGGGTCAATGGCTTCGTATGTGGGGCCTGCTGTAACCAGCGCTTTTTTACCGGTGAGCGGGCGGGTCAAAAAAAAATGCTCTTCGATAAACCGGATGATATCCTCTGGTTCTGCCATTCTTCCGTCACCAAACAGGCCGCTCGCAAGTTCTCCTTTATTAACAGGGATGATGGTGTTGCCAAAAGATTCTATTTGTTGCAGGTTTTGTTTAGTCGAAGGATGGTGCCACATATCTTCATCCATAGCGGGCGCTGCCACCACGGGGCAGGTAGCGGAAAGATAGGTAGCGAGCAATAAGTTATCGCATTGTCCATGCGCCATTTTTGCCAGTGTGTTGCAACTCAACGGTGCAATCAGCATCAGGTCGGCCCATCTGCCAAGCATAACATGGTTGGACCAGCTTTGCTCATCGAAAAGATCGGTGAGTACCGGGTTACGGCTGAGCGTAGAAAGGGTGAGAGGGGAAACAAAATCTTTGGCGGCAGGGGTCATGATCACCCTGACTTCTGCGCCTGCTTTGATCAGTGAACGGACAAGATAGACCGCTTTATAGGCGGCAATACTGCCGGTAATGCCGAGTAATATTTTCTTTCCATTCAGCATATATCAAAAGTAGAATGAGAAATAAGAAATCGGAAACAAAAAATGAGAAAGTTTAGCCAACGGCCCCACTTTCTCATTCCTTATTTTCTGTTGCTTATTTCTTATTAATCGAACAACTGATCTTCCCCTTTGCGGAAATACACTTTGTCTTCCGTGAATTCCTGTGTCGCCAGCAAGGCCGGGTTAGGCATTCTTTCATAAGCGCGGGAGATCTCGATCTGCTCTTTGTTCTCATGAATTTCTTCCAGGCTGTCTGTATGGCTGGCAAATTCATCGAGTTTATTATGTAATTCTTCTTTCAAAGAAATATTGATCTGGTTTGCTCTCTTAGCAATGATCGCAATAGATTCGTAGATATTTCCTGTCTTGTTTTTCAGATCAGTCAGGCTTTTTGTTTCAACATTATTGGCGATACCAGCGCTAAGCTGACGTCTTAATTTGCTCATTGCTTATTTTTTTAATGTTTGTTTGAGATAAATTCAGGTAATTATCAGCGTCTTTACGGTATTTGCTTTCCGGGAAACGGTCCACAAATTCCTGGCACTGTTGTATGACTTGTTCGAATCGTTCTGCTTTTTTGGTCTCGATACTCAGTTGTGCGTACTCATAATATGATTTGATGATCATAAACTTGTACTCGTCAGCCGCAGCTGATTCGGGGTAGGAGTTCAGTAAAGCGCTGAAAGCGACACCGGCTGCCCGGAACTGGCCCATATCATAGTACAGTTTGGCGCTTTTGTAATCTTTTGTTTCCAGCTTTTTCCGGCATATATCAATGATCTCGGTCGCTTCTTTGATACGTTCAGAGCCCGGGTGTGTGTTGATGAAGATCTGCAACATTCCGATGGTCTTGATCGTATTGGTCTGGTCCAGTTCCGGCTTGGGCGATTGCTTATAATAAGAATAGGCCCTCATGTAATCTGCTTCTTCTGCTTTCGGGCTGTTCGGGAATATTTCCAGGAAGGTCTTGAACAGGTTCTCTGCATTCGGGTAGTCTGCCTGGTAATAAGCGCAATAAGCGTATTTATAATAAATATCCTGGAACTCGGGTCTTGTCTTATAATAAGGCATGATATCCTCGTAGATCACCTGGGCCTTGTTGTAATTCTTTTTTACATAATACTTTTCAGCTATCCGGAGCTTATACTCGGGATCGGGGCTTTTAAGGATCTTAGTAATCCCTTTGGAACAACCGGCCAGAACGAGAACAACTGCTATTAATAATACTGGAATAAAACGCATAAGGGTGTGCAAAGTTAATAGATACGGGCAAAACTTAAGTAAAAAAGATGGCCGGCCAAAGGCAGGCAGTTAAGATTTTGATAAAGACGAACCACGGATTATGGGATTATATGATTATCTAATTGATCATCAGTATGTTAGTTGAAATTTACATGGCGTTTACTCTTTAAAAGCGGCGAAACGGCAAATACAGATGGTAATCTGTGGAATTAATATAAATCGGCTAATCTGCGAATAAAAAAACCCTCCCGTTCAACGGGAGGGTCTGTTTATCAGCAAAAAGTAATCACCATTATTTCTTCCTGAGGTTCGGATGCGGAGGAGCAACGGTAGTTGGTCCATCTTCGCCTGTTGCAGCGCCACGCAGGTCAACTGTATCGCAGTCACCACCTTCCTGGCCGTAGTTGAAGATAAAGCGGTCTGCGCTGATACCTTCTTTTTCGACCATGTAAGTGATCACTTTGTTTACGTGATCCCAGCTAAGCTGTTGTTCTTTCTTGCTGGAAGAGCAGTAAC
>CAMLGR010000151.1 GCA_946479615.1 uncultured Bacteroidota bacterium
CGTTCGCCTCATCATACAATAAGTGATGTTGCATTAGTTGGTGGCGGAGGTATTCCGCAGCCGGGAGAAATTTCACTAGCGCATAATGGTGTTTTATTTTTAGATGAGTTGCCCGAATTTAAAAGAACGGTACTGGAAGTGATGCGGCAACCGATGGAAGAACGAAGAGTGACCATTTCGCGCGCTAAAGTGGCAGTCGATTTTCCTGCCAGTTTTATGCTGATCGCTTCGATGAATCCGTGTCCCTGTGGTTTCTATAATCATCCCGAACGTGAATGCAGTTGTCCGCCGGGTGCAGTACAGAAATATTTAAATAAAATATCGGGGCCTTTGCTGGACAGGATCGATCTGCATGTGGAAGTAACACCGGTTGCGTTCAGTGAATTATCTGCTACCAGGCCGCAGCAACGGTCGGCTGATATCCGTGATAAAGTGATTGGAGCAAGAGAGATCCAGGCAATCCGTTACCGCGAAAAAGAAGCGGTGTACTGCAATGCGCAAATGAGCAGTAAAATGCTGAAAGAAATTTGTGTGATCAATAGTGCCGGGCAAAGCTTACTTCGTTCTGCTATGGAAAAACTGAATTTATCAGCGCGGGCCTATGACAGAATCATGAAAGTTGCACGTACAATTGCCGATCTATCGGCCAGCGATGATATTAAGACGGAGCACCTGGCAGAAGCGATTCATTACAGGAGTTTGGACCGGGAAGGTTGGGGAGGATAGGAAACAGAGGGAGGAACAGCGCGAAGAGGCGCTCCTCGCCCTGTTTTTTTCTCCATTTTTGTTTCTCTTTCTTTCTTCGGGAATTGTAGTATTTTCAGATGAATTACAACCTTGCACATCAACCCCATTAATAATACCTTTGCCTCATGAACCCTTTTTTCAATATTCTCAACAATTTCTTTGACAAGATCTATGTGCTGACCATTCCCTCAGCCACAGACCGGCACAAAGAATTTGCTGCAGCGATGAAAGGATTGAGGTTCGAGTTCTTTTATGGCATCGAAAAACAAACCCTCGATCATGCCCACCTGAAAGAATCCGGGGTATACGATGATGAACTCGCCAAAGAAAAACAACGCTACGAAAAAAGTATGACTATCGGCGAGATTGCCTGCGCTATCGGCCACCGGAAAATATACGAAGACATTATCGCTAATAATATCAAAAGAGCCTTGATCTTCGAAGATGATGTATTCCCCCTCCGCGATAATATTCAATACATCCCCCAGATATGGGCCACCCTGCCTGAAGATTGGAACGTCCTGTTTTTCGATTATGATAAAAATGAAAAAAAAGTGCCGCTGAAACAAACTGTATATCATGTTCAGCACTTTCTCGGTTTTTTAAAATGGAACCATACCGTTATCAAAAACCTGTTTCCCCGCGAAGTCAATAAATTCTGGAAAACAGCCGGCTATCATGATTTTGCAGATGCCTATGCCATTACCAACGAAGCCGCACACAAACTGATCGAACTGCAAACACCACTTTCCGTAGTGGCAGATAACTTACTGGCCAATGCTGTTACCAGGGAACAACTCCGTGGCTATATCTCCATTCCCAAATTATTCGCCCAGCGCTCGGCCGGTCAATTCAGAAGCATCGATACCCTGGTAGAAAAACCAATCCGGTCTCGCGCCAACAAGCAATAATTCCTGCTTATTTCTTATTCCTTCTCTATCTTTACCCCTTTACCACTACCATGCGCCAGGAAAACCTTTCCCGTCTACATTCTTTGACTGTTAAAAAGAAATCCCTTCATTATATACACCTGTATTTTTTAATGAAGGACATTAAAGAAGCTATTGATACCTATTCAAAAGGAGACCTCCTGGATCTTGGTTGCGGCAATAAACCCTACGAAGAATGGTATAATCCCAGATCAAACACACAAAAAGGCTGTGATATCGCGCAAAGCGATAAACAACGCGTAGACGTAATCTGTCCCGCCGATCAACTGGATTTTCCCAATGAGAGCTTTGATACGATCCTTTGTACACAGGTGCTCGAACACGTATACAATCAACGCGGCGTGGTACAGGAATCGTTCCGGACATTAAAGAAAGATGGCCACCTGATCCTCACTGTTCCGTTTTGCTGGGAACTGCATGAAGAACCCTACGATTTTTTCCGGGTAACAAAGTATGGGCTGAAACAAATGTTTGAAGAAGCCGGTTTTTCCGTGTTGTATATAAAAGGTAATGGGGGGAAATGGGCCGCTTCTTTCCAGATGACGCTGAATACGATTTATTCCTCCTTCAAATACAGAACCTTTCGTTCACGGGTAGTCAAATTCTTTTTCCTGAATTTTGGTATCACCTGGCTGATCAACAAATTCGCCGTATGGCTGGATAAACGTTATTTTGATGATGGATGGACGCTCAATTATATTGTAGTGGCACAAAAAAAATAAATCATGTCCCGTTCGGTTTTATTTATTTCTACAATGAATGGCGACCCCTGGGGTGGCAGCGAAGAATTCTGGTACCGTGTGGCTACCTGGATGTCACAAAATGGCTATAAAGTAGGCTGCTGCTTTTTTGAATGGCCCTCCGGCAAACAGGATAAGATCACCCGGATGAAACAGGCAGGCTGCCAGTTGTTTTATATTCCCAATCCCAAAGCGGCCAGGAATTCGTTACAAAAAATGTCGGTTCGCAATAAAGGATTTGAGTTATTGAAAGAAACCTGTGCCAAAGACTGGGACCTGGTCTGCATCAGCCAGGGCGGATATGAAGATGTCACCCATCGTCCGTTCCGTTTCCTGCATAAATACCTCGGCAAATTTGCATTGGTCTATCATAATTACAATGACAATCACCGCATGTCCGCAGCGCGTATTAAAAACCTGGAAGCCTGGATTAATAAATCGGCCTTGAATATCGGTGATGCCGGAAGGATCTTTGAAGGAGTAAAAATCGTTTCCGGGTTAACAGTACCCCGGCAGGATGTATTGAAAAATCCGCTGACCATTCCCTATCTCGCAGAACCAACTCCCTGGCCGGAAAAAGATGAAGCCGGCCGTTATGTATTCAGTATGCTGGCGCAACTCGATACCAAAAGAAAAGCACAGGATGTATTGGTCAAAGCATTATCGACTGAGAAATGGAAAGACAGGAACTGGATCTTATACCTTTATGGTGGCGGTGAAGATATGGCGATGCTGAAAGATCTTGTCAGTAAAAACAGGATGGAAGACAAGATCAAGCTGATGGGACATAGCAAGGATGTGGCCGATATATTAAAAAGGACCCACCTTGTTTTACAGATCACCCTTGTCGATGCCATGCCGCTTAGCGTAACCGAAGCCATGAATACAGCAAGACCCTGCGTTGTCAGCCAGGTGGGTGATATGCCCGGGTGGATCCGGCATGGAAAGAATGGGTACATTGCACCCGCTGCTACGGAAGCCGATATCGATAAAGCACTGGAACAAGCCTGGCAGGAAAAAGAAAACTGGCCGCAGATGGGACTGGAAGCACACCGTGTTTTCAAAGAAAAATATCCACAGCCCTATGAAGAATATTATGCCGGTTTGCTCATGAACCTTTGATCTGGCGGGTTGTTAGTAGCAGAGGGTTTGCCAACCCTATTACTTATCTCATTTACAAACATTGATTTACAGGAACTGGCAATCCCTGGCGCTCACGATAACTGACATAGAAATAGTATGAAAATCTTACTGCATTATCTCAAACCTCATAAATGGCTGGTCATCCTGGTATTGATCCTGGCGGCTGTCAACATCGGCTTCTCACTGGTCGACCCCATTATTTTTGGTAAACTGATCAACCTCGCCGGTTCACACCAGGTATTGCCTGCACCGGACAAACATTTTACCTGGCATGAATATCTTTTTTTGAAACTGGATTATACCAATAAAAATAATCAGAAAGATCACCTCTACGGTGTTGTCTGGTTATTGACGGCGTCTATCTCCGTCGCGATGATCAGCCGTATTGCCAAGAACTTCCAGGATTATTTTTTGAATGTAGTGATACAGAAATTCGGCGCTAAAGTTTTTACTGATGGATTACAACATGCCATGAAATTGCCTTACCAGCAGTTCGAGGATCAACGCAGTGGTGAAACACTTTCCGTGTTAACCAAGGTCAGGGGCGATGTTGAAAAATTCATGATCAATTTTATCAATATTCTTTTTGGCGTATTGGTAGGGGTTGTATTTGTATTTTTCTATGCCGCTGTATTTATTCACTGGAGCATCCCGATCGCTTACCTTGTTGGCATCTTCGTACTCACTTTTATTACGAATAACTTAAGCCGGAAAATAAAGATCATTCAAAAAGAAATTGTCGGTCAAACTACGTCTCTCGCTGGTTCCACCACCGAATCATTACGCAATATTGAATTAGTGAAAAGTTTGGGGCTTACCCACCAGGAGGTAGAACGCCTGAATAAGAATACCTATAAAATTCTCGGGCTGGAATTAACCAAGGTAAAACGTATCCGCAGCATCAGCTTTATCCAGGGTACGATGGTGAATACACTCCGGCAGGTGATTCTTTTCATATTAATGTGGCTGATCTTCGGCCGCTATATGGACGGCGGCCAGCTTGTCACCATGCAAATATTCTCCTTCTTCGTATTCGGGCCATTGCAGGAGATTGGCAATATCCTGCTTTCTTATCGCGAAGCAGAAGCCTCCCTGAATAATTTTGATGCCCTGATGAAAAAAGCACCGGAACTGGAACCACTTCATCCAAAACATCTTGGAGATATCAGGACATTATCATTCCGGAATGTTGCTTTCCAGCACCAGACAGCTGCACAGAAAGCCATCAACAATATCAGCTTTGATGTGAAAGTGGGAGAAACCGTCGCTTTTGTCGGACCCAGTGGCAGCGGTAAATCTACCCTGATGAAATTATTGGTTGGATTGTATCGCCCGCAGGAAGGAAAGATCCTTTATAATAATCTCGACGAAACCGAATTACGGTTTGATGATCTTCGTAACCAGATTGGATTTGTAACACAGGACACCAACCTGTTCAGTGGCACCATCAAAGAAAACTTATTATTTGTAAATCCACAGGCAACGGAGCAACAGGTACTCGAAGCATTGAATAAAGCCTCCTGCCAGAATTTACTCGCCAGGGCCGAAAAAGGATTGGATACCATGATCGGTGAAGGCGGATTAAAATTGAGTGGTGGTGAAAAACAACGCCTGTCCATTGCACGTGCCTTATTACGCGATCCCAAATTGCTTTTATTTGATGAAGCAACCTCTGCTTTGGATTCATTAACCGAAGAAGAGATCACCGACACTATACGTGAAATATCCCAGCAGGGCAACCAGATCACTATCCTGATCGCTCACCGTCTTTCTACTATCATGCATGCAGACAGGATCTATGTACTGGAAAAAGGAGATGTGGTAGAAACAGGCAACCATGACAGTTTACTGGAAGAAAAAGGATTGTACTATGCGATGTGGCGGCAGCAGATCGGTGAGCGTAAAAATAAATTACTGACAGCTTAACGAATTCCGATGGGCCTCCTTTCTTTCCTTGGCTTCGGCAGCAATGAAATTAAAGATGCAATCCGGCGGCATGCCGTGATCGTTGATGTAAGACCTCCCGGTCAATACGACCAGGGAAAGATCCGTCATTCATTGAATATTCCTATCGACCAGGTAAGTAAAAATGTGGGCTATATAAAAAACCTGAAACGACCTGTCATCACCTGTGGCAATGGCTCCGAAAGCGCCCAGGCCAAACGCATTCTCGAACAAAGCGGCATTAAGGAAGTCTATAATGGCGGCAACTGGGAGCGGTTGCTGAAACTGGTTCAGACTGCATGATATAGGTGTTAAGTGTTAGGTGTGAAGTCACTTAACACCTAACACCTCCTTCTTACTCTTCCTTCTTCGGACTTTCCTTATTCGAGCTTTCTTTATTTTGCCACAGGTCTTTAAAAAAGCTGGAGCTTTCCAATTCTTCCATATCGCTTAGTTCCCATTCGAGTGCCCTGGTACTTTGAGAGATTTCGAGCAGGGAAATGATCAGGGAGCCCAGCAAGCTAAGCAGGCTGAAAGCAAAAACATATTTTACCAGCGTGAACCATTCCTGGTACACACCATACATTGTGATCACACAGCAAAGGAAACTTAATACACCCATCGCCTGCATCGTACGCACCAGGTTGATCCTTACACGCAGGATCTTTATCTGCTTTAATAATAAATGATTTTTTTCTCCGCGCATATATTCATCATGCAATTTGCGGATCAGGTTGGCTAAAGCCAGGTACCTGTTCGTATAAGCCAGCAATAATAAGCTGATAGCGGGAAACAATAAAGCAGGTGTGTTAAAGGTAATTTCCATGATCAAATGTAGGGAAAGAAGAAAGATTTCAGAATGAGGAATTAATTATGAGTTATGAATTATGAATGAAAGCATGCCGCCCTTAAAGTGATTACTGTTATACCCATTCATAATTCATAACTCATAATTTTTAATTTTTCACCCCCTTCCCCTATTTCTGACCAGAAAAATCAAGTGGGATGTTCAGCTTGACAGAAAAATTCCTTCCCATATTGTACACGCCCATCCGGCCCGTTACCGGGTTTTCAGGTGCATACTTCAACCGGCTCAGGTGATTCTGGTAAGCTACATCGGTCAGGTTATTGCCCCCGAAGAACAGCGTAAACAATGTCTTATCCTTGCTTCTTATCTCTCCACCAATCCCGGCATTCAGCAAACTATACCCGCTGGTCGCCGTTTCCGTATTGAATCCCGTGAACGGATGATCCTGATCGAATGTATTATCGAGTTCGCCCTTTACAAAAACATTACGGAGTGTTTTTCCATTTTTGAAGAATTCCACTTTTATTTCATTGATCAACCTGGCAGCAGGAATAAAAGGCAGGTTTTTGCTTCCATCCTGTTCTTCCGACAATTGTCCTCTCACCCAGGAAAAAGTATTTTCCACGTGCAGCCAATCCAATGGGTGCGGATGAATATCAAGGTTAAATTCTACGCCGTACAATTTTGCATTGCTTTGATTAAAACGGAAGGCAAAAAAGTCTTCGGTACCATCGGTAATGATCGAATCACCGCCTGCAACTGCCTGCAGTTTCCGGTAATAAATAAAATTATGCAGGGAATTATAGAACACATTTGCATTAAAGGAAACGTGCTCTGTTGCGATCTCTATACCTGCATCTGTTTGTAAACTTGTTTCTGATTTCAAACTCTGCTCTCCATACTCATAGCGGTTTGTTCCTTCATGTGCCCCATTGCTGGCCAGTTCGGGAATACTGGGCGCCCTGAAACCTCTTGCCACATTGAGTTTCAGCGTGACAGCCTTACTCGCTTCGTAGGCAAGACCGGCACTGCCGGAAAGATTGGAGAAATTCTTTTTAAATCCATCGAATTTTATATCAGCGCCCTCTTCCAGTTCTTTGGAATCGACGGAACGGTTATCAAACCGGATGCCACCGCTCAATGTTAATTTATCGATCCTTTTTTGTGTATATACAAACCCTCCAACATCAAAAAGAGAATATTCCGGTATCAGTTGTTCCACTCCTTTATTTTTATTGGTCTGCTGCATACCATTCACACCGATCGTCGTTTTCCAGTTATTTTTTTCAGCAAAATGATATTGAAGGTTGTAATTAACAGTACCCAGGTTAAAGAATAATTCCTTTTCATCCGGATCAAGTATGTTACCAAATTCCTGCCGCTGGTTCAACTGGTAACCCAGTACCAGGGTGATCCTGTCTTTCCCCACCGAAAAACTATTATCGGTAGCTATTTTAAAATGCTGGATGCGCTGCCGCGGTACCATCGGATCGATGGATTTAAAATCTTTATCTGTTGCAATTTCTTCTTCTTCCACACCACCATTATTGACCAGTTTTAAAAACTGGCCCGTTGCATCATCACGATCGCCTTCTACCAGCCCCAGGCGCTGATCAAACCTTGTCACATACAAATGAGAGAAGCCCCATTGTTTATTCAAACCGATATATCCGCCAAAATCCTTTTCATTGAATTTTGAATTGAATACATATCCATCGTACTTATTTTTATAATCCGCAGCGGCTTTATATGAACCATAAGCTCCCCAGATAAATCCATTCGAATTGCCATTGATATCGGCATGCAGGTTTCGCTGGCGGTTATTCGTTAAATAAGCGCTGGATATATTTCCCCTGATCTTTCCATCGGGTGGTGGTAAAATGGAGATCACATTGACCACACCCGCTAATGCATCGCTGCCATACATAAGAGAAGCAGGGCCTTTCAATACTTCCACCTTCGTTACATTTTGTTCATCGATCTCGATGCCATGCTCATCACCCCATTGTTGTCCTTCCTGTCTTACCCCATCGTTCACTACCAGCACACGGTTATACCCAAGACCACGGATAAAGGGCTTGGATATAGCAGGTCCGGTCGATACCTGCGACACGCCAGGTGTCTTCGCGATATTATCGATAAGATTGGTAGATGTATTGGCAAAAAGGTCTTCCTTTTTTATAATGTTAAGCGGTATCGGTGTTCGTTTGGTAGAAGTCGCCGTAGATACACCGGTAACGGTAACACCTTCGTTCTCGATAACAGAAGGTTCGAGGGCAAAATCTTTTTGTGCATTGATCCCTAATTCGACCGTTTCGATCACCGATGAATAACCCAGGTGACTTACTTCCACCAGGTATTTACCACCAGGCACATCTGCAATCGTGTAAGCTCCGCTGCCGGTAGCAGCAGCTCCTTTTCTTAAATCAGAAAAATAAATAGTAGCACCGGGTATGGGTTGTCCTGTCTTTGCATCGGTGATCTTGCCCGATAGGGAAACTTTTGTTTGACCCCATATCGTTCCTGCTATCAGAATGCCTGTCAATAACAATTTTTCAAATCGCATAAATAATGAATTAAAAAGGCAATGCCTTTTGATACTGTATTAAAATAAAATAAGAGGGTACCCTGTATAACAGGGTCATGAATCAACTACAGTATGCAGGAAGGAGGTCCGCGAAGGGAAGAAAAGACCCGTGGGGTAAAGGGAATATGATCGGCTACAAATGCGGTGGCCGTAGTGTGGGAAAGAAGCGGGACAGGCAGCACCTGTTCCTCCGTTTCTGTAAAAGGCATGGAGAAATCGTCGATACAATTACAGGCAAAACTGATCTCTTTGGCGCCCCCGGTCTGGCTCGTAGCAGCCTTGGTATGCAATAGGTTATGCAACAATAAGCCTGCTCCCATCTTCTGGGAAAAGATAATCAGCAGTATAAATGTTGCACAACGCAGTATGAAGGAACGCTTCCGCATGAAGCCACAAAGTAATAAAAAATGCAACGGTATTTCAAATAATTCTTATGAAGGGAGAGATTCAGGGATGAATAAGAAACAAAAAATAAGAAATAAGAAAGGAAGTTCCCAATAGCGGGCCCCCCTTTTACATTTTATATTTTACATTCTGCGGTTTTACATTTACTTCTTCATTCCTTATTTATTATTTCTTATTCCTTATTTTCTGCTATCTCACTTTCAGCATCGGCCTCACCTGCTGTACCGGGCCATTTTGCAAACGGGCATAATACACGCCTGCCGGTAAGCCCCCGCTATCAAAACTGAACGTAAACTCACCACCCGGCCTGATATCTTTATCGACCGGCGTTTTGATCACACGGCCCAGCATATCGATGATCTGCACCAGGGTATGCCCACCTTTAGTCTTGTAACGGATAGTAGTGCTTTCCGTAAATGGATTCGGATAATTGATGATCAGTTGCTCACCTGCTGTCTGGTTAGGATCATTGACATCCGTTGTACGGCAGGCATTATCATTAATAATAGGAAGACTTTGGAAATTCTGGAACAGGATTGTTTGTAACGTAGCCGGAGGAACACAGAACCATTTTTCCAATATAGAAGCATACACACTTCTGAAATCATATTGATGCGGAATATTATCATTCACCGATGCACCACCTGGAATAGAAGGATTATTACCCGTAACACCCGGTACAGTCTGGTTACCGAAAATAAACATAGGCGCAGCAGCACCATGATCGGTACCCATACTTGAATTGGATTTGATACGGCGACCGAACTCGGAGAATGTCAATCCCACTACCCTGTCGCCAATACCGAGAAACTGGCAATCATCGACAAAGGCTTTTACCCCATCGGATAATTCTTTTAACAGCGCCGCATGATTACCGGTTGAGGTATCAGCCGCTTCTGCCTGGGAAGAGTGCGTATCGAATCCACCCATACCTACCATATAGATCCTTGTCTTCAAACCACCTTTCACCAACCGGGCAACGATCTTTAACTGATCGGCCAGTGAATTATTCGCAGGATAAGCACCCTGTTGCGGCACCTGCGTGGCCGCTGCAATGATGCGTTGTGCAAATGCATTGGTTTGTTTGGCGATCGTGCGGATATAGGTCAGCTCATGCCCCATCGGGTTATCCGGTGCAGGATCGAGCACGTTATTCAGCAGGTTATAAAAACTGGTTGGATTGGTAATGCTCATACCCATATTGATCACCGGTCCCTGCAATGTAAGAGAAGCCACCGATCCGATCTGTATCGCCAATGGATCAGGCATGGTTGTATTGGGATATCCTTCGGGGAAATTGGGGTATTCCGTATTGAGATAACGGCCTGCCCAACCGGTATTCACGACCTGGTCGCTCGCCGATCCGCTCATCCATATATCGGTAGCACGGAAATGCGAAAAGTTGGGAGAAGGGTATCCCACTGCCTGCACGATATTCAGCTTGCCCTGGTTATACAATGTTTGCATACCCGTCATCGCAGGATGCAATCCTGTTTGCGCATAATTATTCAGGGATAATATTTTATTCTGTGCAATCGCCACATTGCTGCGCGCATTGTAATAATCGCCATAGGTTGAAATAGGGATCACCATATTCAACCCATCATTCCCACCGCTAAGCTGAATGATCACGAGTACATGATCCGTATTGATCGCAGGATTCATCATCGCCTGCAGAAGCGGGGAATTGGCATGAAATGCTTTTACAGAATAACCATCTACCACAGCCGGTAATATAGCTGCAGCAGGAATTGTGTTTTTCAAAAACGCTCTTCTACGCATAGCAGTTTTTTTAGGATAATTGGTATTCGGACA
>CAMLGR010000152.1 GCA_946479615.1 uncultured Bacteroidota bacterium
CTTCCACACCGCCTTTCATATAGACAGGCGTAACCACAGAATCGGTTTTGCCAATATCGAATCCTCTTTCCGTCAATCCTTTTTGCAGCTTGGTGGCATTGTCCCAGAGCTTTTGTTTCAATGCAGGCTGTGTACGCAACATTTCCAGGCGTTTGAGGTTACCGATCACCAATGGCATCGGCAGGCTTTTAGCGAATATCTGGCTGCGGCTGTTATAGCGGATATAATCGATAATACTTTTATCGCCTGCAATAAAGGCTCCGATGGACGCCATTGATTTGGCGAAAGTGGAGAAATAAAGATCGATCTTGTCCTGCACACCCTGTGCTTCACCGGCACCGGCGCCTGTCTTGCCTAATGTGCCAAAACCATGCGCATCGTCTACCAGCAGGCGGAACTCATATTTATCTTTCAGTGCAACGATCTCTTTTAATTTGCCCTGGTCGCCGGCCATACCAAATACACCTTCTGTGATCAGGAGAATGCCGCCGGCCTGTTGTTTTTCGGTCAAAGCGGTAGCACGTTGCAATTGTTTTTCGCAATCGGCCAGGTCATTGTGTTTGAAAACATAGCGGTGACCGGGGTGCAAACGGACGCCATCGATGATACAGGCATGGCTTTCCCCATCATATACGATCACATCATGACGGCTGCAAAGCAGATCGATCAGGCTCACCATTCCCTGGTAACCGTAGTTGAGCAGGATGGCATCTTCTTTCATTTCAAAAGCGGCAAGTTCTGCTTCCAACTGCTCATGGTGTACACTGTTTCCACTCATCATCCGGGCTCCCATAGGCAGGGCCAGTCCAAAATCCCTGGCAGCGTCGGTGTCCGCTTTTCTTACTTCAGGATGGTTGCCAAGACCCAGGTAATTATTGAGGCTCCAGACGATCATTTCTTTTCCACGGAATTTCATCCGGTTGGAGATCGGTCCTTCTAATTTGGGGAAAGCAAAATAACCATGCGCTCTTTCACGATGCTGGCCGAGGGGGCCATAGTTTTTTAACAGGCGTTCAAAGATATCTCCCATAAATGGCTGTTATAAGGTTAATAAGATGGCGCAAAGGTAAGGTTTTTCACCCCTAAAGCGGTTAGGGGCAGCGATTTCGATAATTCCGGCGATTAGAGGCTGGTAAAAAAAAGTAACCAGGATTGCTGTCAGGCATTAAAAAAAGCCCCGCGAGGGAGGCTTTTAAAAATATTGATCCAATCTTCTTTAAACTAATCAGATCACCAATAAGGCATCTCCATAACTGAAGAACCTGTATTTATCCTTGATCGCTTTTTTGTAGGCTTCCATTGCCAGTTCGTATCCTGCAAAAGCGCAGGTCATGATCAACAGGCTTGTTTTTGGTAAATGGAAATTCGTTACCAGTGCATCTGCAATATTGAAATCATAAGGAGGATGGATAAACATATTCGTCCAGCCTTCAGATGGCTTTAATAATTTCTGTGCGGTAAAAGAAGATTCCATGGCTCTCATCGTAGTAGTGCCTACCGAGCAGATACGGTGACCATATTCTTTGGCGCGGTTAACGATTTTACACGCGGCATCTTCAATACGGTAATATTCTGCATCCATTTTATGTTTGCTCAGGTCTTCTACCTCGATCGGACGGAAGGTGCCCAAACCTGTGTGCAGGGTGACTTCCGCAAAGCGGATGCCTTTTATTTCAAGACGTTTGATCAGTTCACGGCTGAAATGCAGACCGGCAGTAGGAGCTGCAACGGCGCCTTCATGTTTGGCATAAACTGTCTGGTAACGTTCTTTGTCTTCTTCGTCCGGTTTGCGTTTGATGTATTTGGGAAGAGGCGTTTCGCCCAGTTTTTCCAGTTGTTCACGGAAGCCTTCTTCACTGCCTTCCCATAAAAAACGGATGGTACGGCCACGGCTGGTGGTATTATCGATCACTTCTGCTACCAGGTCTTCCTGATCACCGAAATACAGTTTGTTACCTACACGGATCTTACGGGCGGGATCAACGATCACATCCCAGAGACGGTTGGGTTTATTCAATTCACGTAACAGGAACACTTCGATCTTGGCGCCTGTCTTCTCTTTGCGGCCATACATACGGGCTGGGAAAACCTTGGTATTATTGACAACGAATACGTCTTTATCATTAAAATAGTCGAGGATATCACGGAAGTGTTTATTCTCGATCTGGCCGGTATGGCGGTGAACCACCATCATACGGGCGTCTTCACGTTTTTTAGCTGGGTTTTGGGCAATAAGGTTTAAGGGCAGATCAAAACGGAATTGTGAAAGCTTCATGATGTTTAGTGATTTATTGGAAAAGCTCGCGACATAAGCCGGGCAACGACGGGAGGGTTGAACAGTCCTGCTTCAGGCAATCATGCGTGTATTTGCCAATGACAAAGAAAGCGGGACAGGCAATCTCCGGTCTTACGGCACCGGGATCTGTCATGCGGACAGGTTATAAAGCTGGCAAAAGTACTATTTATACAGAAAATACGTTGTTTTATTTTCAACATTTTTTCACCGCAGCGACGTGCGGAACGCTGATTTTATGCTTTTTATAGCAAAATAGCATCTTACTTTCGAAGCAGATCAGGAGAATGGCAGTGATTTCACAGATCCGGTACCGGTTTTCAGGGGATTTATCAAATTACCCGGTGATAATCTGTAAAATCCGTCTTTATCCTGCAATCTGTGATTTATTGATTGTATTTTACCCTAAACCGTTATTCGTTTCATGAAACGCAGCCTTCTCCTCCTCCTTTGTCTCTGTCCATACCTGATGTATGCGCAATCGCCCGTGAAGAAAAAGAAATATCCAAGTCTTCTCTGGGAGATCACCGGCAACGGATTAAAAAAGCCTTCTTTTCTTTTTGGTACCATGCATGTCAGCAGCAAGATGGCGTTTCACCTGGCCGATTCTTTTTATGTCGGTATTCATAAAGCGGATGTGGTAGCGCTCGAAACAAATCCTGAATCGTGGCAGGAAGATATGAGCAAGTACGATATACAGAGCGAGCAGCGGTTTGGTTTTATGAGCGGGTATACTATGGCGCCGGAAGATTATTTCGGTATCAATACCCTGAAGTTTTATAAATATGATAAGAAAATAGAAAGAACCTTATACAGCAATCCTTCTACCATCAACAACCTGCTCTACCGCAGTTATGGAAACAAGTCAAGCGATTTTGAAGAAGATACTTATCTCGATATGTACATTTACCAGTGCGGGAAGAAATGGGGGAAGAAAGTGGCTGGTGTAGAAAAATATGGAGAAAGCATGAAACTGATGGCAGAAGCGTATAAGGATGCTGCCAAAGACAAAAGCAGGAAGGAAAGAAGTTATGATACTGAAGATGGTTATTCCTCCGGCAAATTACAGGAAGCCTATCGCACCGGTAATCTCGACTGGCTCGATTCCATCAATCGCTATAATAGTTTTTCTGCCGCTTTCGATGAAAAATTTTTATACCGCCGCAATGAGATCCAGACCGGATCGATCGATTCTATTCTACGAACAGGCCAATCGCTTTTTGTCGGCGTAGGAGCTGCGCATTTACCGGGCACACGTGGTGTGATCGAAATGTTGCGCGAAAAAGGATATACCCTCCGTCCTGTAAAAATGGGAGAGCGTGACAGCCAGCATAAAAATGATGTAGAAAAATTACGGGTGCCGGTCGTATTCAGCAGCCAGGTATCGGATGATGGAATATATAAAGTAGATATTCCCGGAAAATTTTACAAGTTTGGTGATGATGCGGCGCTCGATCAGCGGCAATATGCAGATATGGCCAATGGCAGTTATTATATGGTTACCCGTATCATGACCAATGCCTGGCTATGGGGGCATAGCCAGGACAAGGTATCACGCACCGTAGACAGCCTGTTGTATGAGAACATTCCCGGTAAGATCGTCAGTAAAACATCTGTTGTCCGCAATGGATATAAAGGATGGGATATTGTCAATAAGACAAGACGCGGCGATCTGCAGCGCTATAATATTTTCATCACCCCATTTGAGATCATCGTTTTTAAAATGGCGGGTACGGGTGATTATATAAAGAATGGAGAAGAAGCAAAGAAGTTTTTCGGAAGCATTCAATTAAAAGAATATGGACAGGCTGCTGCACCTGTAGTTCCTGCGCAGGCGCCAGCCTGGAAAAAATATTCGCCTGCATATGGCGGGTTTGCCGTAAGTTTTCCGCATGATCCTTATGTGGGAAATGATGGAAGCTGGATCTATGATGCAGCAGATAAAAGTACAAATACACAATACCGTGTTATCCGTACCGATATTCATAATTATCATTTTGCAGAAGAAGATACATTCGATCTCAACCTGATGGAAGAAAGTTTCTCTTCTTCGGAATACATTAATAAGAAAACAGGACGGCAGTTTATTTCTCAAAAAGGATATCCTGCACTCGATGCACAATACAGCGATAAATCGGGTGGCATTTTCCTGACCAGGTATATCATCCAGGGGCCACATTACTACACACTGATAGCGCATGGAAAGCAGGAAACGCCGCAGATGAAAAGCTTCCTGAACTCATTTGAAATAAAACCTTACAACTATAAAGAAGCCAGGGAAAGACGTGATACCAGTTTGTATTATTCGGTAAAATCTCCTGTATTCCCTGAAGAGGCCAAAGAGAAGATCGATATGCCGCAATACTCATACGGCGATGATGATACGGAGGATGATCAACTGGACAATGGCGTTTTTCGCAGCAAGGTGATTGAAAATGATACGACCGGGGAAAAAATATATGTTATCTTTTATAAATCGCGGCCCTATTCTTATTATAAGGATAGTTCGATGCTGGAGAAGGAAGACCAATTTACTGTTGATGGAGATTCTTCCTGGATCACACGTGTAAAAAAGAAATACATATTGCCCGGTAATACCAGGGTATGGGAACGGGTATTCTCCGATACGGGCAGCAGCCGTGCATTATGGGTCAAAGCATTTTATCGTACGGGAGTTGGTTATAGTCTTTTTACAGAGCTGGATACGCTGACAGCTCCCAGTGATTTTGTAAAGAATTTCTATGAGAGTTTTACACCGGCAGATACATTGAAAGGCATTGATCCTTTTCGTAAAAAGACGGCTTCTTTCTTTGCCGATTTTATGAGCACCGATACTGCTGTTCATAAAAGAGCGGTAAAAGGAATTTCGATGATCTCTATCGATTCAACTGATCTTCCCGCGCTTAAAACAGCGATACGATCTGTTAACTGGAATGAAAAGAAATACCTGGATGTCAAAAAATCACTGATCAACAAGCTGGATGATATTACTACCAAAGAATCGGTCGATTTCCTGCGTGAGCTATATTATGCGGCTGGAGATACTATTGAATTGCAGTATGCTGTGCTGGAAACTTTATTACAGCAGGAAACAAGCCGGGCCTATGCTGTTTTCCGTGATATCGTAAGTAATGAACCACCGGTACTGACCTCCGGCAATAATAATAATAATTCATATACAGTTGGATCAAATGCTCCTGTTGGCGGAAGGTATCATATTCATAATGACAAGTTCATGGACGAACTGTATGATTCATTGCCACTCACGCGTACGATCTTTCCCGACCTGTTGCCATTGATCAACCTGGATGATTATAAAAACAGCATCATGGCATTGCTGGGCCGCATGGCAGACAGCAACCTGGTGAAGGCAAAGGATTACGAGCTATATTTCAGTAAATTCTTACTGGAAGCAAAGCAGGAACTCAAAAAGCAGGCGATTGCCGAGAAGAAAAGAGCCATCCGCAAAGCAGAAAGGACGAAAGAAGATGATGGTTCTTCCCGCGAGGATTATTCGCGTGAACGGGATTATGGAAATTCCGGCCTTAGCCTGTATGCAACTTTATTAATGCCTTTCTGGGATAGCAAACCAAATGTGCAGCCTGTAATCAACCAGATGCTGACCTCTGAAGACAAACGTTTAAAGTATAATACATTGTTACTGCTGATCCGTAATAATAAACCGTATCCCGATTCCATGCTCACCTATTTTGCGGGACAGGATGCCTATCGGTATGATTTGTATACCGATCTGAAAAAAGCGGATAAGGCAAATAAATTCCCGGGTAAATTCAACAACCATATTGACCTGGCGAAAAGTAAATTATTGAAAGAGAAATCATTTGCTGCACCCGATTCAGTAGTATATGCCGACAGGCTATCAACCGAAGTAAAAGGAAGAAAGGGTTGGGTATATTTCTTTAAATATAAAAACAAGAAAGATGATGCAGGATGGAAGATCGCTTCTATCGGGCTGGTGCCGGCCGATCCTGCCCGTTTTGAATTTGATGATGTACCACAGCAAACAGTCACGAACAGCTTTGATTATCGGAATGACGAATACGGTGCAGACGATCCTTTCGATTTTAACGGGTTCACCAATAGGAAGATCAATGAAGAGAAACCGTTGATGGAACAATTAAATAAACAACTGAAAAGAATGGTTTATTCGCATCGCAAAAGCGCGAAACAGTTCTATGCCAGGGAAGAGAATGAGACGTATGATGATGTGGATGAAATAGCGATAGCAGCCGATGGAGAAAATTAAACGACAATGCCACGGGGAATAGAAGCAATCAATTGTTGGGTATAGGGTGATTGGGAATGATAATAAATATCATCGGCCTTTCCTGTCTCCTCAATCTTTCCCTTGTTCATTACCATAATACGGTCACTGATATACCGCACCACGGCGAGATCATGAGATATAAAGATCACGGTAAAGCCAAATTCATTTTTCAGATCATTGAGCAGGTTCAATACCTGTGCCTGTACGCTTACATCCAGCGCTGCTACCGATTCATCACAAATAATAAAAGAAGGGTTTAGTGCCAGGGCTCGCGCGATCACGATCCGCTGCCGCTGCCCGCCTGAAAATTCGTGCGGATAGCGATTGAAATGATTGCTTTGCAAATCCACTTTTTCCAACAGCTCCATCACCTTGTCTTTTCTTGTTTTTTCTGAAGGGAATAAGCGATGTACCTGTAAAGGTTCGGCAATAGCTTCACCGATCGTGATCCGCGGGTTCAATGAAGAATAAGGGTCCTGGAAAACGATCTGGATTTCTTTGCGGAGGGAACGAAGTGCTTCTTTCTTCAGGCTGGTCAGATCGGTATTGTTATAGATGATCTTTCCTGCTGTAGGTTCGATCAGCCGGAGTAAGGTTCTTCCCAATGTTGTTTTGCCGCAACCACTTTCACCTACCAGTCCTAATGTTTCACCTTTATAAACTTCAAAACTCACATCATCTACTGCTTTAATAAACTGTGATGGTTTTCCAAAGAATGTTCTTTGCGCAGGGAAGTGTACGGAAATATGTTCGGCTTTCAGAAGCACTGTTGAAGATTCAGTTGTTTTCGGATACTGCTGCTGATGAACGCGCGGTTTTTCTCCCGGTAAAAAATCGCTGACGACCGGGAGCCGCTCACCCCGTTGATGGTTTACCGGCCGGCAGGCCAATAGTCCTTTTGTATAGGGATGTTGTGGATTTCTGAAAACACTTTTGACATCATTCAGCTCCACGATTTCTCCTTTATACATCACGGCTACGCGATCGGCAATTTCGGCTACTACGCCCAGGTCGTGTGTAATAAAGATCACTCCCATGCCTGATTGCTGTTGTAGCTCTTTGATCAGTTGCAGGATCGTTTTTTGCGCTGTTACATCCAATGCGGTTGTCGGTTCATCACAGATCAGTAACGAAGGTTCACAACACATAGCCATCGCTATCATGACACGTTGTTTTTGTCCCCCACTCAATTCGTGCGGGTAGCGGCCGGCTATCTTTTCAGGGTTGGGCAGTCTAACCTTTTCAAACCAGTGAATGGCTTGCTGCAACGCTTCTTTTTTATTTAGTTTTTTATGAGCCCTGATCGCTTCTGCTACCTGGTGTCCACAGGTAAGGACTGGATTCAGCGAACTCATTGGTTCCTGGAAGATCATCGCGATCTTATTGCCACGGATGTTACGCAGGGAACGATGATCTTTTTGTAAAAGGTCGGTCGCCGGTTCTTCCTTATCGTAAAACAATAGTTCACCGGAAGTATACCGCGCGGGCGGCGATGCCAGTAATTGCAGGATAGAAAGGGAAGTAACAGATTTCCCTGATCCCGATTCGCCCACGAGGGCCAGGATCTCATTTGTATGAATAGAAAAGGAAATATCTTTTAATGCATGCGTAGTGCCCGATCCGGCAATGAAATCAACCGAAAGATTTTTTATTTCCAGTAAGGGCTGCATTATTTATCGACAACTTTTATAAACAGTTTTTTTGGAGGAGTAGGGTAGTAAGCCATGCAAACGGCGCACTGGTTTTGTTGTTTGGCCGTATCGATCACAAAATAAAATTCGTCTCCTTCGTTGATCGTTGCAGGGAATGTGCAGGGATTGCCTAAAGCAAATGCATGCTGGAATGTTTTACCTGTATTTTCATCTGTCCAACTGGTAGCCACCATCGACGTATCGATATTACCTTCAGTGACGCGCAATGTATAATTCATACACAGGGCCTTTGTTTCCAGCTTTGCTTTATAGCGGGTGGCGCCGGCTGTTTTAGAAGGATTACAATTTTGCAGGAGTAAACAGGATGAGAAAATGACTGATAGTAGAATAAGTGTTTTCATAAAAATGGTTTTAATTATGCCATTAGTTTGTTGTTGGGAAAGTAGAACACGGATAGAAGTGGAAGAACGGATGTAAAGCGGATCATAAGTAAGTATCTTATCTTGTTTATATCCGTTCTTCCACTTCTATCCGTGTTCTACCGGCTATCTATTCAGCTCAGAACTTCAAATGTCGTACCGTTAATCCGTCATTGATCAGTTGTTTCAATGAATCGATGCCGATCTTCAGGTGATTTTCCACATATTGAGCAGTAACGGATTTGTCACTTTCTTCTGTTTTCACACCTTCCGGTATCATGGGTTGATCGCTGACCAGCAATAAAGCGCCGGTCGGGATTTTATTATAAAACCCTACAGTGAAAATGGTAGCGGTCTCCATATCGATGGCATAAGCCCTTACTTTTTGTAAATATTCCTTGAACACCTCATCATGTTCCCAAACCCGGCGGTTGGTCGTGTACACAGTGCCTGTCCAGTAATCGACCCCGTGATCGCGGATCGTGGTGGATACGGCTTTTTGCAGGGCGAAGGCGGGCAGTGCCGGTACTTCAGCCGGGAAATAATCATTGGAAGTTCCTTCTCCGCGGATAGCGGCAATAGGAAGGATCAGGTCGCCGAGCTTATTACGTTTTTTCAAGCCACCACATTTACCCAAAAACAATACGGCTTTGGGTTCGATGGCGCTCAGCAGGTCCATGATCGTGGCAGCCGTCGGGCTACCCATACCAAAATTGATAATAGTAATATCTTCCGAAGTGGCGCATTGCATCGGTTTGCCCTCACCGATCACCGGTACATTATGCCATTGGGCAAACATGTATACATAATTACTGAAATTGGTCAGCAGGATATAGTGGCCAAAATTTTTCAGTTTTTCGCCGGTATAGCGGGGTAACCAGTTTTCTACGATTTCTTGTTTTGTCTTCATGCGACTTGTATTGAGTTATGCAATTTAATCATTTACTTTTGAAGCATGCTGGTAATACAGTACCCGGAGCCAGCTTTCCGGGTAAAAAAGGAACAGGGACGTAATTTCATTTTTGACGCGTTGCGGAAGAAATGGTTATTGCTTACACCGGAAGAATGGGTAAGACAGAATTTCGTGCACTACCTGGTGCAGGTAAAAAACTATCCGCCCCAACTTATCGCCCAGGAAAAGAGTATCATGCTCGGCGAATTAAAAAAGAGGTTTGATATCCTGGTTTACGATAACAATCATCAGCCCTGGATGATGATCGAATGCAAGGCGCCTTCAGTAGGTCTGGATGAAACGGTGCTGCAGCAGTTATTGCGATATCATATCTCGGTGCCAACCGGTTTCCTGGTCATTACCAATGGCGCTCAGAGTTTTGGATGGAAAAAGACTGGAGGAGTGTTGGAGGCGATGGAAGAAATGCCGGGGTTTTAAAAGAATAAGAAATAAGGAATAAGGAATGAAAAAGTAAATGTAAAATGCAGAATATAAAATGCAAAATGTAAAAGGAGATTTCGATTATCGGAGATTCCTTTTACATTTTGCATTTTATATTTTGCGGTTTTATATTTTAAATTTCTTTATTTACAAAGACTATCCAAACAAATCACTACTCAAATACCTATCGCCTCTGTCGCAGACGATAAACACAATCAGGCCTTCTCCGATTTCCTTTGCCAGGCGGATGGCTGCAGAGGCAGCGCCCCCGCTACTCATGCCAGCGAATACGCCTTCTGTTTTAGCGAGTTGACGCGCCATAGCAGTCGCTTCCTGCTGCGATACATCCATGATCCTGTCCACACGTTCGGGTTCAAATATTTTAGGTAAATACTCTTTCGGCCAGCGGCGGATACCGGGAATGGAAGATTCTTCTGTCGGCTGACAACCTACTATTTGTATCGCCGGATTTTTTTCTTTTAAAAAACGGGAACAGCCCATGATCGTACCGGTAGTGCCCATCGAACTTACAAAATGAGTGATCTGTTGTTGCGTATCTTTCCAGATCTCCGGCCCGGTTGTTTTATAGTGGGACATATAATTGTCAGGGTTGGCAAACTGGTTTAAAATAAATACATCACCAGTGGCTGCTTTTTCTTCGGCATAATCACGACAAACTTCAATATTGTCAAGCAGGGTCACTTTTGCTCCGTAGGCTTCCATTGTGAGGGTGCGTTCGCGCGTGGAAGTGGCCGGCATCACCAGTTCTATTTCCAGGTCATATACTCTTGCGATCATAGCCAGTGCGATACCGGTATTGCCACTCGTAGCTTCGATCAGTTTTGACCCGGCTTTAATATCGCCCCGTTCAATCGCGGAGCGGATCATATTCAATGCGGGTCTGTCTTTGACACTGCCACCAGGATTATCGCCTTCGAGCTTTGCGTACACTTTAACCCCTTTA
>CAMLGR010000153.1 GCA_946479615.1 uncultured Bacteroidota bacterium
ACGAAGCAGAAGTAACCAATGAGGCTTCCTTCACCAATGATCTGGGTGCCGATTCACTGGACACCGTAGAATTGATCATGGAATTCGAAAAAGAATTCAACATATCTATTCCTGACGAACAAGCTGAAACCATCACTACAGTAGGCCAGGCAGTCGCTTACCTGGAAGAGCATGCTAAATAATGCATTTCGTGGTTCCCACTATACCAGGTGGATCTGATTAAATGGCTTACGGGCCAGGCAGGGAATAAACTAACTCCGCCTTCTTACTGTTACTACTACAGAGAAGGCGGTTTTTATCTTAACCAGTGAATAACCTATTTTACAAGTTATATGGAACTTAAAAGGATAGTAGTTACAGGCATGGGGGCCCTAACTCCAATGGGGCATTCAGTTGATGATTACTGGACTGCATTGATCAATGGCGTATCCGGTGCGGATATGATCACACAGTTCGATGCTTCAAAGTTTCGTACCAAATTCGCTTGCGAGGTAAAAGGTTTTGAACCCACCCAATATCTTGATAAAAAAGAGGCCCGTAAGATCGACCGGTTTACCCAGTTCGCCCTGGTATCCAGCGACCAGGCTATGAAAGATGCCGGGTTGAACAAAGACAATATCGATCCCGATCGTATCGGGGTGGTATTTGCCAGTGGTATCGGCGGCCTGATCACCTTTCAGCACGAGGTAACTGATTTTGCCCGTGGTGATGGTACCCCCCGCTTTAATCCTTTCTTCATCCCCAAGATGATCCTTGATATAGCAGCCGGCCAGATCAGTATGCGGCATAATCTCCGCGGTCCCAATTTCGCTGTTGTCAGTGCCTGCGCCAGCAGCACCAATGCCATTATCGAGGCGCATAACTTATTGCGTTTGGGTAAAGCTGATATCATTGTAGCAGGTGGCAGTGAGGCGGTGATCAGCGAAGCAGGAGTAGGAGGTTTCAACGCCATGAAAGCCATGAGCGAAAGGAATGATGATCCTAAAACAGCCAGCCGCCCTTATGACAAAGACAGGGATGGTTTTGTAATGGGAGAAGCATCCGGCGTACTGATCATGGAAGAACTGGAACATGCGAAAAAGCGCGGTGCCAAGATCTATTGCGAAATAGTAGGCGGCGGCGCTACTGCAGATGCACACCATATCACTGCCCCGCATCCTGAAGGATTGGGTGCTAAAAAAGTAATGCAGGTTGCATTGGATGATGCCGGCATGAAGCCGGAAGAAATCGATTATATCAATACGCATGGAACTTCCACACCACTCGGGGATATTGCAGAAGTAAAAGCCATTCTCGATGTATTCGGATCTCATGCATTTGATCTTAATATCAGCTCCACCAAGAGTATGACCGGGCATTGCCTGGGTGCCGCCGGGGTAATTGAGGCCATTGCCTGTATCCAGTCGGTGATCCACGATATCGTTCCCCCCACCATCAATCACTTTACAGACGACCCGGACCTTGATGCAAGACTTAATTTTACTTTCAACACAGCGCAAAAACGTACCGTCAATGCAGCCCTTAGCAATACCTTCGGGTTTGGTGGACATAATGCCTGTGTGATCGTGAAGAAATATAAAGGATGAGACGAATGCAGAATTAAGAATGATGAATGCTAATGACCGGTATGTAAGAATTTACGGGTATAAACTACATTGATAATTCATAACCCATAATTCTACATTCATTTTCCTCTTCAATTTTAAACTTTTTTTCGTAGCTTGAATTCTGTGGATTTTATCACTAATCTTTTTAAGAAGCACTCCGGTTCTACCTTTAAAAAGGAGCTTAAAAACATTTTAGGCTTTCAGCCAAAGAATATCTCCCTTTACAAGACCTCACTGACCCATCGTTCTGTACGGGAAGGATCGGATGAAAATAACGAGCGCCTGGAATACCTCGGCGATGCCGTACTCAGCGCCCTGATCGCTGATTACCTCTTTAAACGCTATCCCTACCGCGAAGAAGGTTTCCTTACAGAAATGCGCAGCAAGATGGTCAACCGCGCACAGCTGAATGATATCGCTATCCGTATGGGATTGAAAAAAGTAACACTCTATAATAAAATGGATGGCTCTTTAAAAGTGAGCCAGATCTTTGGGAATACACTGGAAGCACTGGTAGGTGCTATCTACCTAGATATGGGGTATAAAAAAACGAGCAAATGGGTGCTGGAATGTATTATCCTTCCTCACATGTTTATGGATGACCTGGAAATACTGGAGATCAACCACAAGAATAAACTATACGGCTGGGCTAATAAAAATGGCAAAGTACTGGAGTTTGAAACACTCAATGAAAAGCTGGAAAATGGCCGCCGTCTCTTCACTATAGCCGCCGTCGTCGATGGCAATACGATCGCCGAAGCCAAAGCCTTCAATAAAAAAGATGCCAGCCAGATCGCTGCACAGATCGCGGTAGAAAAACTGGGCATTGGAAAGGAAGAAGCGGAGAAAGAGTAGCTACTGATGTTAGGTTTTAGGTGTTAAGTTTTAGATGTGAGGCATCTCTCTGCGGTCCTCTGTGTATCCTCCGTGGTTCTCTGCGTATAACTCCTGTAAGAGATATTCTTTCATAAGTTCTGAATACTGGATACTTTAACCTGGTATCTTACTCCTGGGCATATACCACAGAGTTACACGGAGTAAAATAATCCTAACATCTAAAACTTAACACCTGGCACTACTTCCTCTCCTGGCACAATTCAATCAACACACCATTTGTATGCTTGGGGTGAAGAAAGCAAACGAGTTTATTATCGGCGCCTTCTTTAGGTGTTTCGTTGAGTAAAATAAATCCTTCTTTTTTCAGGCGGTTCATTTCTGCTTCTATGTCATCAACCGCAAAAGCCAAATGATGAATGCCTTCTCCTTTCTTTTCGATAAAACGGGCAATCACACCTTCGGTATCTATACTTTCCAACAGTTCGATCTTGGTCTCCCCCGACTTAAAAAAAGCCGTATTCACCCTTTCGGAAGGCACTATTTCCGTTTTATAACAAAGTGTATTCAGCATCTTTTCAAATAAAGGCACAGAAACCGCCAGGCTGCTGACAGCAATACCGATGTGGTCGACTTTTTGCATGTGTACAAAGATAGGGCAGATGGTAGTGTTCGGTCCAGCAGCCTTTAGCCTGGCGGGCGGTGGCAGGCCGGCAACTGCCTGATTGGCCCACCCCTGAAATTCCTTCCAAATAAAACCTTTTAGGCTATTTTTGTGTTTAAATCCTGAACGAAACCCTACCGGTTTATGATCAATTTTCCTATCTATCTTGACCATAATGCGACCACACCCTGTGACCCCAGGGTAGTAGAAGCGATGCTACCGTATTTTACCAATGCTTATGGTAATGCGGCCAGCCGCAATCACCAGTTTGGATGGCAGGCCGAAGAGGCTGTGGATTATGCAAGGGAACAGGTGGCCAAACTGATCGGGGCCGATCCCAAAGAGATCATCTTCACCTCCGGCGCTACAGAAGGCGATAACCTCGCTATCAAAGGTATTTTTGAAATGTATGCCAGCAAAGGCAATCATATCATTACCTGTAATATCGAACACAAAGCGGTATTGGATACCTGCAAGCACATCGAAAAAGAAGGCGGCGAAGTCACTTACCTGAAAGTAAAGAATAACGGGTTGATCGATCTTGCCGAACTCGAAGCCGCCATCAAACCCAACACAATACTTATCGCTATCATGTATGCCAACAATGAAATTGGTACCGTGATGCCAATGAAAGAGATCAGCGCCATCGCCAAAAAGCATGGCGTATTGGTTTTCAGCGATGCTACGCAGGCGGTTGGTAAAATACCTGTTGATGTCAATAAAGATGGTATCGACCTGATGGCTTTTACCGCTCACAAAATGTATGGCCCCAAAGGCGTCGGCGCGCTCTATGTCCGTCGCAAAAATCCCCGGGTAAAAGTAACGGCACAAATAGATGGCGGTGGTCATGAAAGAGGAATGCGCAGCGGCACACTCAATGTGCCCGGCATCGTTGGATTTGGAAAAGCCTGCGAGATCTGTTTCAATGAAATGGAAGAAGAAACAGCCAGGGTAAGTAAACTGCGCGATAAATTACAGACTGAATTATTAAAGATCGAAGAATCATATCTCAATGGAGATAAAGAACATAAACTGCCCCATGTTACCAATATCTCTTTCAAATATGTCGAAGGAGAAGGGTTGATGATGGGGTTTAATAAAAACATTGCCGTATCATCCGGGTCGGCTTGTACATCTGCCTCGCTCGAACCATCCTATGTATTGAAAGCACTGGGGCTGGGAGATGATCTTGCACATAGTTCACTCCGGTTTGGCCTGGGACGGTTTACTACGGAAGAACAGATTGATTACACCATCGAACAGGTAACCAATACGGTCAATAAATTAAGGGACATGAGCCCGTTATGGGAAATGTATAAAGAAGGAATCGATTTGAACACGATCGAGTGGGCGCATCATTGATGTGCTGATTCGATGATTTGGAAATATCATCAGGTACATTCATTTCCAAATCAACTAATTTCCAAATCCTCAAATTAAACACTATGGCATATTCAGATAAAGTGATCGATCACTACCAGAACCCGAAAAATGTGGGAACACTGGACAAAAGCAAGACCAATGTCGGCACCGGTTTGGTAGGCGCTCCTGAATGCGGCGATGTCATGCGCCTGCAGATCGAAGTGGATGAAGCCACAGGTGTGATCAAAGATGCGAAATTCAAAACATTTGGTTGTGGTTCCGCTATTGCTTCTTCTTCCCTGGCCACCGAATGGCTGAAAGGGAAATCAATCGACGAAGCCGTAACCATCGATAATATGACGATCGTTGAAGAACTGAATCTTCCTCCTGTCAAGATCCATTGCTCGGTACTGGCAGAAGATGCGATCAAGGCAGCAGTCAATGATTATCGTAAAAAGAAAGGTCTTCCTGAACTTAAATTCGATGAAGGCGTTGTTCATTAATCCTAACTTTTAATTATGGAAACAACATTTAATAACGGTATCTACGTTAGCGATAAAGCAAAAGAAAAAGTCATGCAGCTCCTGGCCGATGCCGGTGTAGCTGACGATCCTTCTTACTTTGTACGGGTAAGTGTGGTCGGTGGCGGATGTTCAGGATTGAGCTATAAACTCGATTTTGATAATGAGCAAAAACCTATGGACCAGGTCTTCGAACACAATGGAATAAAAGTAGTGTCCGACCTAAAGAGCTTATTATACCTCGTTAATACCACGCTCGAATTTTCCGATGGACTGAATGGCAAAGGATTTCACTTTAATAATCCCAATGCCAGCCGCACCTGCGGATGTGGTGAGAGCTTCGCCGTATAAAAGATAAAAATATAGAATCCGGAAGGGCTTCCCGCTTGCGGAGAGCCCTTTTACATTTAATATTCTGCGGTTTTACATTTTACATTTACTAACTTATTCCTTATTTCTCATTACTTTGCACCATCTATGTGGTCCATCTGCAAAAAGGAGCTCCGCCAGTTTTTCTCCAGCCTTACAGGCTATATCGCTATTATCGTTTTTCTTTTGGTCAATGGATTAATGCTGTTCGTTTTCCAGGACAATATCCTTGATTTCGGTTACGCTACGCTCGACCGTTTTTTTCAACTGGCTCCCTGGATCTTGCTCCTGCTCATCCCTGCTATTACCATGCGCAGTTTCGCCGAAGAATTCAAGACCGGCACATTTGAAATACTGCAAACAAGACCGCTGACCGGCTGGCAGATCACGGGTGGCAAATACCTCGGAAGCCTGGTAGTGGTAGCGATCGCCCTGGTTCCCACGATCGTTTATTTCTTTTCCATACAGGCACTTTCTTCCAATGAAGGCATCGATACAGGCGCTACTATTGGTTCTTATATTGGTTTGTTTCTTTTAGCCGCCGTGTTTACCGCTATCGGTATCTGCAGCAGCAGTTTTACCAGCAATGCAGTAGTTGCTTTTATTGTTAGTTTGATCGCCTGTGCTTTGTTATACTATGGATTTGATGCCATCAGCAAACTGCCCGGACTGGCCGGCAATGCCGATTATTATATTGAAATGGCCGGTATCGATTTTCATTACCGCAGCATCAGCCGCGGTGTCATCGATACAAGAGATATCGTTTATTTCCTGAGCGTGATCTTTTTATTCCTGGCTATTGCTAACCGTAATTTATTAAAGCGGTAACATGAAACCCATGCAGCAAAAAATAGTAACCTCTAAATTCGGCTGGCTGGTACTGCTGGTGATCCTGCTGGGTGTAAATTTCCTGGCTGCTGTATTTCATTCACGCCTGGATCTTACCAAAGAAAAACGGTATACGCTCAGCCACGCGACGAAAGAACTGGTTGCGAATATCGATGATGATGTGCAGATCGATGTATTCCTCAAAGGAGAATTTCCTTCGGGGTTCAGGAAACTCGCCAACAGCACCGAAGAATTTTTACAGCTGTTAAAAGACAGGAACAGTTCCCGCATTCATTATACATTTATTTCACCCCAGGACCCGATGCCGGGTACCAGTGTGATGTATGGCGATTCGTTGATGGGTATGGGTGCGGTGCCTATCAACCTGACCGTACAGAAAAAAGCAGGTGAAAGCAGCAATATCATCTTTCCTGTTGCAGTCATTCATTACAAAGGCAAACAATCGCTGGTCAATCTTTATCCCGGTGCGAATGGTAAAATATCACAGGAAGAAACCAATAGTGCAGAAGCCCTGATGGAATACCAGTTTGCCAAATCACTCGATAAATTAACGAAGGATAAAAAGCCGGGTATTGCTTATGCAGTAGGAAATGGTGAACCAACAGATGCACGTGCCTACGACCTCGTTCAGACACTACACCAGGATTATGAGTTCGGTATGTTCAACCTGCGGGCACAACCCCGTGTTCCTGAAAATGTGGATGTATTGCTGATCGTAAAACCAACCGAGCAATTCACGGAAGAAGAAAAATTGAAACTCGATCAGTTTGTTATGGGTGGAGGTAAGCTATTTTGTTTTATCGATAACCTGATTGCAGAACAGGATAGTCTTTCCTATAAACCGCAGACGATCGCTTACGACAGAAACCTTAACCTCACCGATCTGTTCTTCCGGTATGGCTTACGGATCAACACCGACCTGGTGATGGACCTGCAATGCGATATGATACCGTTGGTGGTTGGCGGTACGATGGACAATCCACAGTTTGAATTTTTACACTGGAACTATTTTCCCTTATTTTCTCCTGCCAGCAACCAGGTATTGAATAAAAACCTGGGCTATGTGGCCAGCCGCTTTGTCAATTCCATCGATACCATACAAGTGGCGGGTGTAAAGAAAAGTATACTGCTGGCTTCTTCTCCCAATTCACGGATCATCAGTACGCCGGCATTGATCAGTTTGAATGAAAATAAGAACACGCCCGAAGATGCCCAGTTCAAACAGCATGATATACCGGTAGCCGTATTGTTGCAGGGAAGTTTCACTTCTTTATATAAAAACAGGGCTTCGCAGGCACAAAGAGATACGTTAAGCGCGTATGGAATGACATTTAACAGCCAGTCTGTTCCTGATAATAAGATCATCGTGGTGGCAGATGGCGATATGGCATTGAATGATGTGATCCCGCAAACCGGTCCGCTGCCGATGGGCTGGAATAAATTTACCTATCGTGAATACCAGGAGCAAACGGATTATGGTAAATTCTTTCTTCCTGTGGCCAATCGTGAATTCATGCTGAATTGCATGGAATACCTGGTCAATAGTTCTACGATCATGGAGACAAGAAACAAAGACATCGTGCTCCGTCTGCTCGATTCGCATAAGATCGCCGAACAAAAAACGACCTGGCAATTCATCAACATCGGCCTCCCGATCCTTCTCGTGATCCTGGCAGGACTTATTTACCAGCAAATCCGCCGCCGGAAATATAGCTCGGTTTAGCCTCTCCTCGGTTCTCATAACCTCTGCGGTCCTATGTGGAACTTTATTCCATAACGGGGTTTATCTATTTAAAAAATTATTCCACAGAAGACCGCAGACGTTATGAGGGTCACAGAGACTGCCGCACGAATACCTATCTTTGCTTTTCAACTTTTATCACTCCCTGATGACGACAGACCAGATCGCTTACGTAGTATTCGGAGCAGTTTTAGTATTGGCGCTGATTTTCGATTTGGGCCTGCTGAGCAGAAAGGGCCATCGGGTAACGATCAGGCAGGCTTTATACCAGACCTTTTTCTGGGTAGGACTTGCTCTCGCTTTTCTCGTTTTTCTCTGGCTCGAAAGCGGGCAAACGATCGCTCTTGAATACCTCAGCGGCTACCTGATGGAATGGAGCCTTAGTATTGACAACATATTTGTTTTTATCCTGATATTCTCTGCCTTCAATGTAAAAGAAAAAAACTTCGGACGTGTATTGCTGATAGGGATCCTGATGGCGATCGTATTCCGTGTCATATTCATTACAGTAGGGGTGGCGCTGGTAGACAGGTTTGAATGGATCCTGTATATTTTCGGCGGCTTCCTGGTCTATACCGGTATCAAAATGTTTATAGCCGGCGATGATGATGAATTTGATCCGAAAAAGTCAGGGGTCTACCGCTTTCTCAAACGTATTATCCCACTCGTGCCACATGACGGCGATGGAAAATTAGCCGTGCGTGAAAACGGTAAAAAATATTATACCATTCTTTTTGTAGTAGTGATCATGCTGGCCGCGATCGATATTGTATTCGCACTTGATTCTATTCCGGCCGTAATGGGTATATCAAGAGATAAGCTCGTTATCTATACCTCCAACATATTTGCCGTATTAGGGTTGCGCTCGCTTTTTTTCCTCTTGCGCGGCGCAGTGAATAAATTTGATTACCTGCAGCAGGGTATTGCTATTGTACTCGTGTTTATCGGGTTGAAAATGCTGGCCGAACACTGGGTCAATCAATGGATCAATAAAAATGTGCAGGTATTTATTTCCCTGGGTGTGATCATGGTTTGTATTTCAGGGTCTATTTTTTATTCTATGTTTATGGACAGGAAGAACAGTGGCGTCGATCCCGATAAAAAAGATATTTATTAAAAATGACCATTGCAGGAACTATTTTCTAATACTCAATAGTGAAATACCAGTTAGATCATATCGCAAAAATCATTGGGTCGGGCTCACCAGTGGCATCGGTACCTATCGGGCAACTACTGCTTGACAGCCGTAAAGTCTATTCTCCTGCGGGTGCTTTATTTTTTGCCTTGAAAGGAGTACGGAGAGATGGTCATGGTTTTATACCCGAATTATATAAAAAAGGAGTACGCAATTTTGTGGTCAGCGAACCGGTACTGGCCGACCTGTATCCCGAAGCTAATTTCATTGTAGTAAAAGATACATTGGCAGCCTTACAACAACTGGCAGCTGCACACCGTGATCAATTCCATATTCCTGTGATCGGCATCACGGGCAGTAATGGCAAAACCATTGTCAAGGAATGGTTGTACCAGTTATTGCAACAGGATTATACGATTGTAAGAAGCCCGAAAAGTTATAATTCCCAGATCGGTGTTCCCTTGAGTGTGTGGCAAATGAATGAACAGCATACGCTCGCCATCTTTGAGGCTGGTATTTCTACAGTTGATGAAATGAAAAAGCTGGAACCGGTTATCCGTCCTGGTATCGGTGTACTGACCAATATCGGCGATGCGCACAACGAAGGTTTTGCGGATAAAGAAGAAAAATTCCTTGAGAAGATATTGCTCTTCCAGGATGCAAAATATATTGTTTGTCATTCGAAATATGCTAAAGATGGAAAACTTGCTTCCCGGGTAAAAGGAGAATTATTTACCTGGGGACCGGATGAGGGGGATAATGTACAGGTCGTTACTGTTACCCGTTATGAAGAATTCACCACCATCTCATTAAAAATAAAAACCGATACGGTTACTTTTTCAATCCCGTTTACGGATGAAGCATCGGTTGAAAATGCCATTCTTTGTTTTTCGGTGTGTTACCTGCTCGGTATCGATGCGGGTGATATTGCCGGAAGATTGAAAGATCTGTATCCTGTGGAAATGCGCCTGCAATTAAAAAAAGCGATCAATAATTCTTATCTCATCAATGATAGTTATAGCGCCGATCTCAGCTCACTCGGCATTGCCCTGAATTTCTTATCACAACAGGGCATGAATACTAAACGCACCGCTATCTTTTCTGACCTGGTGCAAACGGGCATGCCTGACGAAGTATTGTACGATCATATTTACCAGGAATTAAAAAAGCATAATGTTACCCGCCTGATCGGTATTGGTGAGCGGATCATGCGGCAAATGAGTTTAGTACCGGCTGATGATTCGCTGACCATTGAATTATACCCGGGTACGGCAGAATTTATAGCGCAGTTTCGTGCTTCGAAATTCAGGGACGAGACCATTCTGATCAAAGGCGCCCGTGTATTTGCATTTGAAGAAATTGTGCGCCTGCTGGAACAGAAAGTGCACCAGACAGTATTGGAGATCAACCTGAATATGATTGCGCATAACCTGAAGGAGTACCAGCGCATTTTAAATCCTTCCACGCGTGTCATGGCGATGGTCAAGGCATTTGCCTATGGAAGTGGCGGTGCTGAAATAGCAGGGGTGCTGCAATATCATAAAGTAGATTATCTCGGTGTAGCTTATGCCGATGAAGGTGTGGAACTGAGAAAAGCCGGGATCACGATCCCGGTCATGGTGATGAATGCGGAAGAATCCACGTTTGAAGCTATTACCGAATACAATCTCGAACCGGATATTTATTCTTTTGAAATGCTTCGTGCGTTTGATCTTTATTTGAAAAAAGAAGGGATCCGGCAATACCCGATTCATATCGAGATCGAGACCGGCATGAATCGTCTCGGATTTGCCATTACGGAATTGGAT
>CAMLGR010000154.1 GCA_946479615.1 uncultured Bacteroidota bacterium
GTACCAATAAAGAACGGGATCATCAGTTCTACGGAAGTCCCTTTATTTTTTTTACTTTGAATGCTGATGGCACCATCCATTAGTTCCACCAGTTGCTTGCATATAGACATACCCAGGCCGGTACCACCGAATTTGCGTACCGTGGTTTTATCTTCCTGCGTAAATTTCTGGAATATGGTCGTCAGGAACTCTTTATCCATACCTATACCGGTATCATCCACCGCAATAGACACCCATTGTATTCCTGGTTCTTCCGATTGTACTTTACAGGTGATGGTCACACTGCCCTTTTCTGTAAACTTGATGGCATTGCTGAGCAGGTTCAATAATACCTGGTTCAGGCGGTAAGGATCGCCGATCAAAACAGGATCGATTTTTTTATCGACTTCAAATAACAGGTGCAATCCCTTTTCTTCGGCCCGGTGCATCATGACCAGCGTACAATGCTTGATAGCTTCTACCGGGCGGAACCCGATTTTTTCCAGTTGCATTTTTCCTGCTTCGATCTTCGAAATATCCAGGATATCATTGATGACGACAAGCAAATGTTCACCGGCCGTATTGACAGTATTGAGATAGAATTTTTGCTTATCATTTAACGAAGTAGAAGCCAGTTGCCGGCTCATTCCCAGGATAGCATTCATCGGCGTCCTGATCTCATGGCTCATGTTTGTCAGGAAGACTTCTTTCGCTTTCGCTGATTGTTCTGCTGCTTCACGGGCATCGACGAGATCCAGCTCCAGTTGTTTCTGATCGGTTATATCCAGGTGGATGCCGATAGAACCAACCAGTTCGCCTTTATCATTATATCGTGGCGCTCCACTGATCAGCCACCATTTTAATTGTCCTCTTTTATTTTTCACTGCCATTTCATAGGCATCGGATACTCCTTTGCGGCGCATTTCATTTTTTGTTTCGAGTATCTCACTGTTCTCTCCTTTGGCAAATAATAAAGATGCTTTCCTGTTCAGCAATTCTTCTTCCGTATATCCTGACATTTCACAAAAACTATGATTGGCATAGTGAATGTTTTCATCGGCATCCACTTCCAGCAATCCCAGGTTCATATTGGCAATGATACTCCGGTATTTTTCCTCACTCAGCGCGATCGCCTGCTCTGCCAGTTTACGCTGGGTAATATCTGTATGTGTACCGATCACCCGCAAAGCAGTACCATTCATTTGTCTTTCGATCACAACGCCCCTGTCGAGTATCCATTTTACCGCACCATTTTTATGAAGAAGCCGATATTCGAGAAGATGATGATCAATCTCACCATTTTTGTATAACCTGTCGTTGTTTTCCAATAGTTTTTTATCATCGGGGTGAATACGATCCAACCATAATTCGGGATTGCTGGCGTATTCGTCTTCAGCAAAACCCAGCAAACGGTTTTGTGTATTGGAAAAATAGGTTTCACCGGTCATGAAATTATGCTCCCATACATTATCACCTATTTTTTCCAAAGCAGTGCGCAAGCGCAATTCCGATTGCAGTATCTTTTCTTCCACTCTTTTCTTGGCAGTGATATCATTGTATTTCCACAAATGGCCTTTGTATTGACCCTCTACAAATAAAGGGATATAACTTCTTTCCAGGATACGGCCATCAGCCATTTCCATTTCTTCATCAGCCACCAGCGTTCTTTCCCTAAGTAAAGTATGAATACCTTCTACAAACCCTTTTGGATCCTTGAAGAGATGCATATATTCTTCAGCCGATTCGGAATAGTCGAGCCCGGTCAATTGTTCCGGCGGAACGGTTACGGAAAATAATTCGCAGAATTTTTTATTGGTCAATACGATGCGCTCGTGCTCGTCTTCTACCAACACCCCTGTCTGCATATTGATCAACAGGTTGCTCAACCGGTTGGCAGTGGCTGTCAGTTCACCCTGGATAGTTTTGAGCTTATCGATATCAGTTAAAGAACCGATTACCTTTAATGTTTTTCCATTGCTGTCACGCTGAATAATAGCACCGCGGTTCAATACCCATTTGAGACTGCCATCACGGCAATAGGTACGATATTCGATAGAGTGTTTACTGATTTCTCCCTTAATATATTTACGGAAAATATCAGTCGCCACCTCCAGGTCCTCTTCATAAATACTTTTCCACCATTCCTGGTTTTCTTCACCTATGTATTCTGTTCTGTCCAGTTTAAGAATGGATGTTTCAGTTTGCGCAAAGATCATTTTGCGGGAAGGAAAATCATATTCCCATACATTGTCCTCGATCGTTTGCAGCGCAAGCCGCATTCTTTTCTCGGATTGTTTGACCAATATCTCTGATTTTTTCTTCTCGTTTAATTGTTTCTGTAAATAGTTGACGACATAAGAAAGGTCGTCATTGGTATCATCCTCGATAGCTTCAAGGTCTTCGAGGTTACTGATCGCTTCTTTCAATTGCAGGATGGATGCTTTCTTCAGGATGATCTCCTGCTTTAATTTTTCATTGATCTGCCGGTATTCCTGCTCGCTGATGGTAAACGCATGATTGGATAAGACCCTATCCCTTTCATAAGCTTCATAGGAATCATTGACAGCCTGCACAAACTGCATGATATGCGCCTCCTCCAGGCACCCTTCAGGTAAATATTTCCTGATCTGTTTCTGCAGCAGCTTGTTAAACGACATAATCAATTTTATAATTCATCAAAGGTGGTGATGGTCATGGTCTGGTTATGCAATTCACATTTGGTGTTTTGCGAAAACGGGGAAATCTCTCCATAAGAATAAAAACCGGTCAGCAATGTCTGGTTGCCAAATGTTTCACCCACAGCTTCTACTTCTTCCTCGGTACGTTTTCCCAGGATGATTTTTCGTCCAACACAACTGATCAACAGCGCCAGTTTGGGAGAAGATGGTAATTTATTACGAAAGGCTTGCCCGGCCGCACCCGTAGCCGCATCGATGAGTTTATCAAAGTTTGCTTTCATAAACCTGACCACAGAACCGGAAGGTATATCCCCGGCGAAAAGCATACTGCCTTTTTCCTGATCGATGGAAAGAATGGTTCTGACAATAGGTTCTGCACGTTCTTCCGATTTTACCGATAAGGGAAATAATAAAGCGGAACCTGGCAATTCATCAGCATAGGAGCCGAGATAGGTTTTATAAAGATCCAGCGCATTTTGTCCTTCGATCTCGAATAACTGGTTAGCCTGCGATTTGGTAACCGTTCTTTCCGGTCCGAAAATTTCCCAACCACCCATAGAACCATGCGATATAAGCAAATCCCTGCCATAAAAAGCAATGGCCACGATCTTTCCTGCTTTCGGGGTATCGTTCAGACCTACTACGGTCGATTGAAAAGCGGTGCCATCGCCGGCCAGTCCGCCGGTAACAGGGACACGGTTCGCCACTATTTCATTTACACCTCTTACCAATTCACTACCGTTAACAGTGCTGCCATCGGATAAAATGAGTATATAAGAAAGCCCGGTAAAATCGATCTGTTCGATCAGTGCATGTCCCGCTGCATAACTATCAGGGTAATCATTGCTGTTAACAGAAACAGATTTAATATGACTTTTTTCGAATTGAATAGCAGAAATAGAAACCGATTCATCGTGTACGGTCTCTTTGTATATTTCCCCGGCTGTAGAACAAAGTACGATATCAGCCGCCGGGTATTTTGTCCGCAGTGTATCATATAAATTATATGTTAGCAGGGTTTTCTTTTCTCCAAATCCTAATACCAGTTGCACCTTTTCTGCTACCATGGTATCATTGGCCTGCGAAGAACTGAACTGGTCTTTTATGTAATGAGACAAGGCTACTTTCATAAAGATTCTAATTGGATAATACTTCGTTATTCTGGATCATTTTATAGATCGTCGATTTACCTATATCAAGTTTATCAGCCACCTTGAGCACATTGTGATCATATTTATCAAGGAAATGCTGTATGATATGAGTAGTATATTCTTTCAACGATCTTTCCTGCACCATGAAAAAATCGTCGGGTTTGGCAGACGCAAAACTGATATCATTTTCCTTTACTTCCTGTCCGTCGCTCATAACCGCAGCCAGGTCCATCATGGCTTTTAACTCCCGTACATTACCGGGGAAATTGTATTTCATGAGTTTTTCTTTGGCGCCGGGAGATAATTGCTGAAGCGGAACTTTGTTTTCCTTGCAGAACTCATCCAGGAAAAATTTAGCCAGCAATAAGATATCATTGTCTCTTTCACGTAAAGGCGGCAGATCGATAGGCAGCCCCATGATCCGGTAATAAAGGTCCTCACGGAAAGCTCCTTTTTTAACTTCATCCAGCAGGTTACGGTGAGTAGCTACAATCAGCCTGACATCCAGCTTTACTTTTTCATTGCTGCCGACGCGTATCAATTCTCTTTCCTGCAGTACGCGGAGTAGTTTACTTTGCAAACTCAGATCAAGTTCGGCGATCTCATCCAGGAATAAAGTGCCTTTGTTAGCTTCTTCGAATTTTCCCATTTTGCGGGCCACAGCACCCGTGAAAGCACCTTTCTCATGACCAAACAATTCACTTTCCAGTAATTCGGCCGGGATAGCCGCCATATTCACCGCGACAAATGGTTTCTTTTGCCTGTCTGAATTATAATGAACGGCTTTCGCCACTAATTCCTTCCCGGTACCGGTTTCCCCGGTAACGGATACATTGATATTGGTTTTGATAGCTTTCTCTATTAATGTAAATGTTTTCTTTATGGCAGCAGAGGATCCTTTGATGATCTTTTCAAATTCATACTTATGACCAAGTTCTTCGCGTAATTGCTGCACTTCTTTTTTCAGGGTTTGCGTTTCCCTGACCCGGATGATCGCATTCCATAGCATATCTTTTGTGTTATCATCTTTCACGATATAATCATTCACCCCCATTTTCAGTAATTCGATGGCTGTGGCAATATCTTCCTGCCCGCTGATCATGATCACGGGTGTTTCGGGGCTGGCAGCACGGATGTCTTTAAACAATTCAGCCCCGTTCCTGTCGGGCAATGAATAGTCGATAGTAATAAGGGAGGGCTTTTTGTGGAGATTGTCCAGGCATTCTTTGCCCGACACAAAACGTGTAATGTGATAATCAGGATTAAGCGAAAGATGATAACTAAGTATCTCGCCGTACCATGGATCATCTTCTACGATGAAGATTGAATAGGTTTCCATTGGTTGGATTTTGTTCCAAATTATACCAGCCTTTACATTTTCTGAAGTGTTTCCATGAAAAAATTATGCGTTTACGTGGATACCCTTAATGTCATATTGATGTTAATCAACAAAACGGTGTATCATTCAAAAGTAAAAGTCAAAAATCAAGAAACGGGTGCGGAAGATAGTAGCCGGGTCGGCCTTTGAATTACTCCCCTCTTTCCGATACAATATTGGGGCTGATGAATACTTTTCCATTCAATACGGCATCGACGGCCATTTTGAAATCATCCATGCTGTCGGTTTTTAACAGGTAAGCTGCAGCACCTGCTTTCAGCATTTTATGTACCATTTCTACATTATCATTCATGGAAAAGGCAATGATGCGCTGATCCGGGTATTCGGTCAGTAATTCGCGGGTAGCCTGTATGCCGCTCATGCCAGGCATACTGATATCCATAAAGATCACGTCCGGCTTAAATCGTCCGACTGTTTCCAGGCTTTCGAGACCCGATACGCATTCCATTATTTCGGCATCCCTGAAAAGAAATTCAAGGTGGATCATTACGCTTTTCCGCAGGATATCCTGGTCATCGACAATTAAAATTTTCATTACCCAAGATGAGTTAATCAACTACAAAAATACTTCTGTTATCAGCTTTTGAATCCCGTCACATTCTTTTTTACATTGCTGCCTTTCGCAACAGGCTTTGGAACAGACAAGCTAACCATAGTACCGTTGCCTTTTGACGAACTGAATTCAACATTCCCCCCTATTAATTCGGTGCGGGTAATAATATTTTTTAATCCTATTCCATTTGTTTTCTTTTTGATGCCTGAAACATCAAACCCTTTTCCATTGTCCACGATCCTGATCCTGATATGATTATTTGTTTCGTCCAGGCTCAGTTCAATCACATCACAGTCGGCATGTCTGATCGCATTATTGATCAACTCTTGTGATATCCTGTACAATTCACGGACAACATATTTTTCCGGTTTGCTTTTGAATTTGACGTTATGAAATACTGCATTGCATTTACCACCTTCATTAACACGATCGCACAATGTTTTTAATACCGCAGGAAGATCAGAGTCTTCCAGTATCGGGGGCATCAGGTTGTGAGAGATCGCCCTGTACTCACTGATAATATCGGCGATCATTTTCATAGGACCCTGGAGCAGGGGGCCAATACCAGGTTTTTTGCTTAATGTTCCTACCTGCATATAAAGTGCTGACATGATCTGCCCCAATCCATCGTGTAATTCCTGCGCTACTCTTTTTCTTTCTTTTTCTTCTCCTTCAATGATCCCGCGCACCAGAGAAAGACGTTCATTCTTATTTTCCGTTGTATCCCTGATGATAAAAATAACTTCATCATCATTACTTCTGATCGCCCTTACTTCATAATAACCAGGTTCTCCGCTATCGGTTTGCAAAGCATAGGTATAAGCAGAGGAATATCTGGTGGCCAATATTTTTTCAAGATGATCCATATGAAGTATGGCGATTTCTTCCGGGAATAATTCATGAAGAAACCGGCCTACCATGCGATCGCGAACTATGCCGCTTTTTTCATTGCCCATTTCAATATCCACTACTTTACCGTCTTTATCCGAGCGGATGATCATATCAGGTATATTAAATGGTTTTTGGTCGGGAGCGGGATTATTCCTGTCTGCTATGACAGGATTTGTATTTTTTAAACCCTCGAGGTCGATGCCTCCTATGTATAATGCTTTACCTGCAATAATGAAACAGTCTTTAGCTGGCATACCATATTCACCGGGTCGTGTAACTCGCTTCATAAAAATAAGGTTTAGTGATCTTATCGCCTTCTCTCCGGTTTTAGTAATAAGAAAGGATCATACTTACTGAAAGCACAACACCGGCTGCTGTATTTCCAAGCACAAAGCTGTTGTTTTTTCAAAGGATAAACCGGATTAGCTACTAACAATCTTTTCAGGTTTTAAATTAGTGACCGATAGTGAAAACACTTGCAAGTATATTATCGTTTGTGCATATTATATTTCACTACGGATTACAAAGGAAACCGGATTGTATATTCTTAAAAATAGTTCAAGTAGCAGGTTTTTTGTAACAATCATGAGTTAACATGTAAAATGATCCACTACACATATACTCTTAAAAAAAATAATTGACTTAAATCAGGTTATGGTGAATCGCATACGTGGTAAGATCTGCATTCGTGCGCATTCCCATTTTGGCAAGAATACGTGAACGAAAAGTGCCGATCGTATTCACGCTGAGCGATAATTTGACAGCTATCTCTCCTGTCGTTTTTCCCTGAGCCAGTAATTTAAATACATCGAATTCCCTGTCAGAAAGTGTATCGTGCAGTTTCCTGTCCTTTTGTGTCAATTCCTGCACCAATCGTTCTGCAATGGACGGCGTGATGTATTTCCGGCCGGTCAGTAATTGATTAATGGCTTTTATCAATTCCTCTTCTACTGCTTTATCCTTGTTAAGGTAACCTGCAGCGCCGGCACGTATGACCCGCACTGCATAATCCTCTTCAGAATGTATGCTTAATACCAGTACAGGAAGTTTGGGAAATTCTTTACTGATCTGCTGCAATGCATCCAGGCCGCTCCGGCCCGGCATATTGATATCAGTGATAACAACATCCCAGTTTTCTTTTATAATGCAGGAAATAAGTTCTTCTGCGTTGCCGACAGCCCGTATATCTGCATGTGGAAATCCTTCGCGGAGTATCTCGATCAATCCCCGTCTGGCGATAGCATGATCATCTGCAATAAGAATACGCATGTTTTTACTTTTTGGAACAGACTTCCAGCAGAATGATGTCAGGTTTTAGGTGTTAAATGTTAGGTGCGCAATGATTACAGATCGCACATCTAAACATGACACCTAAAACCAAACATCTTGTTCTTAAACAGCTTACTCATGTGAAGTGTGTTAGTCAAGGTACAAGGATAGCAGTACCGCCAGAGTAAGGGTAAAGATCAGGGATGCATAAGGCATTTCCATGCCGGGATTATTGCATCCGGCAGGTTGACGGACCGTTTGCCTGTTTAAATACCGTACTTATTGAGGTATTCGACCAGCGCAACGGAATTCCGCAGACCCAGCTTTTTCAGAATTTTGTACCGGTGTACTTCCACCGTTTTGGGTGTGATGAATAATTTCTCACCAATGGCTTTGGAAGAGAGCCCTTCTTTCAGGTACTTGATGATCTCGATCTCCCGCCCGGTAAGCTGATTTACTTTATTACCAGGATTATCACCATTCATGGTTTGTTGGGCAAGGATATCTTTTATTTCCTGGCAGATATACGTCTTACCTGCCATGACTTCATTGATAGCCTTTACAAATTCGTCCACGTGTGAATTCTTGGTAACATAGCCGCTGGCGCCAAACTTCATCATCTTTTTTACGTAGTTCACCTGTGAATACAGGGAAACGATAATGACTTTGGTGCCGGGAGAATGTTTTTTGCTGTTTTGAAGAACTTCAAAACCATCTAAAGGGCCCATGTTAATGTCAAGCAATAAAAGATCGGGCCGTTTGTCACGGATAATATTGATAGCTTCTATGCCATCACCCGTGGCTTCTACCGAATCGAATCTACTGTCTTGTCTTAGAAAGTTGGCCCATGTGTCTCTGATGAGAGTTTGATCGTCAACGATCAATGCTTTTATTTTTTCCATATTACAAGGTTTCAGGCTAGAAAGAGCGAGTAAACAAGATTGCAAAAGATTACTATTCTGCGGGATTACTCGCAGTTCATGGTTATCTTTTAAAAAATAAACCAGCAATAATCGAGAGCCCATAAAAAAAAGGAATGTTTGCAACGAAATCTGCGAAAAAGGTAATACTAAAAATTAAAATGAAAAAAAATAATATAAAGTTGTTTCAAAGAGAACCTGTTCTGCATGATCTACGTCAATAATGCTGCAAACAATTTCATCACTGATAATGCATCTATTGTACAGTAGTTGGCATGCATTACAGTATGATTACTGTTCTTCATTGAATCTGTATTATTTTCTTTGCTGCTATCAGAAGAGTGTAAGTAAAAACACCTATATGGTAATGAAAAGGTATCGTAACGGCAGTGACCGTTTCTATTATTAAGAACGAAAAGAAGAGGGATCGGACTATAAGTATTTAAAATATCTTTCTTATAAATTTTTCTTCATTTCTATTTAGTAATTCCTTTATCGCAGTGATCTTTTTCAGCATTTTTTTCATTGCATCAAGATCATTCTCTCCTTTAATGATATAATCGAAAGCGCCGTTTTTCAATGCCTGGGTCGCTTCTTCTTTATTTTCTTTATTGCAAATGAATATCACATAAATATCCGGGTCGAATCGCTTGATCTTTTTTACTAAAGCCGGATCGCTCAGTTTATCCATACTATAATTCAGGAAGATCACATCAGGCTGATCTGTCAGATCATCCAGGAAATGTATTTCTTCCTGGTACAGCCTGATTGATTTATACCCTATCACACCAAGATGTAGTTCATACATCTTTAATGAAAACAAGTCGTGATCAACAAGGAATATTTTTAAAGAGGAGATCGTTTTCATCGTGGTTTGCATTTGCCTAGCTGCTCTATATTGGTGCCAGATTGTTTGAGATGTGACAACCAGTATTTTGCAAAGTTCTTCTTGGTTGCTTTTTCCGGGAAATGGAAGGATTTTCCTTTTTACAGACAATTGTTGGAAACGAGGTGACACCTCTGTATGAGAAGGTGACACCTCCAGCAGCAGGTGTCACCTCGTGTTAGTTGAATACTTGATTATCATTCATTTATTCCATTTGTCAGGAGACTGGAGGTGTCACCCTGGGGTAAGGAAGGTGTCACCTTGAAATTTTAGAAAGACATACAGCCAGACTGGTCCGCCAGTCTTTTATTTTGATCCCGAAAGCACCCGCGATCTTTGCTGTATCAAAAACAGAATAAGCCGGTCTTTTTGCCAGTGTAGGATATTGCAAAGAAGAAACAGGATTGACCTCACAAACACTACTCGTTATTTCTTTAATAGCAACCGCAAAATCAAACCAACTGATATTTCCTGCATTGCTATAATGAAAAATACCCGATTGCCATTGATTCGATGCTATGATCTGCATGATCGCTTCTGCCAGATCCCCTGCATAGGTAGGCGAACCTGCCTGGTCATTCACCACATTGATCGATGGTTTCTCACTCATCAATCGCAGCATGGTCTTCACAAAATTTTTTCCGTATTCAGAATACACCCAGGAAGTCCGAATGATCAAAGAAGCCGGATTGAATTGCAGTGCCAGTTGCTCTCCCTGCAATTTGGATGCACCATATATACTCTGCGGATTGGTGCCATCCGTTTCCCGGTAAGGCAAATGACCATTGCCATCAAAAACATAATCGGTTGAAATATGAATGAACCGCGTATCACTCTCTTTGCAAACAGCCGCCAGTATCCCCGTCGCCTGTGCATTGACCTGGTAAGCCAAATCCTTTTCGGTTTCTGCTTTATCTACCGCCGTATAGGCCGCACAGTTAATT
>CAMLGR010000155.1 GCA_946479615.1 uncultured Bacteroidota bacterium
CGGATCGGTACCGGGTATTTCAGCTATTACATTATAACCTTGTGTGTCTTTTGTATTGAATTCGGTTTGAACATCCACATCAAGCGATACGGGATAACCTGCATCGACCAGGCGGCAGATCGTCATATAATCTTCAATTGCCAGCATGATGTCGAGGAAATTTTCCGGTGAGCTGGCACTATATGCGCCACCACCCTGTACAAATAATGTTCCATCATGTCCTCTCGGGCTGGTACTTACCAGTGCCACAGCTCCTTCTTTAGCCGCCATGTCGCGAAGAAGATTGGCAACGGTCAAGGAAGATTGCGCATTGCGTCTTTGTTCGCGGAAACGGCGCTGTGCCGCTGTATCGTTCTGCCGCGGTTGCTGCATGACAGCAGCGGCCATTTTATCCAACTCTTCGTCGGTATAGCGTTTGGCATCTGCATCAAAAGTTTGTTTCAGGGTATCCTGGCGATAGAGAACGATAATATTGCCTTTCATTTTGCCACGATAGGCTTCCAGTTCAACAGAATCCTTTGCCTTGACCAGTAAAACGCCGGCATGTTTTAATCCCTTGGTGCCTTTTGTCCAGGTTTTAGGGAAAGCGATCAGCGGTTTATAGTAAGGCGCTGTCATCGCGATATAACTTTTCCGGAGTTCCCATCCCTTTCCAAATTCACCCCAGGGCTCCAGGTTGGCATTGACAAGGCCCCAGCGTGTCATTTCTTCTTTGGCCCAGGTGGATGCTTTTTTCAATCCCGGCGAACCACTTAGTCTTGGACCATTGGCATCGGTGAGATGAAAAGCGATATCCATTACTTTGGAATGGGTAGTTCCTTCTGTTTTGATCTTATTGACCATGTCCAGGTCAATTTTTTCCTGTGCAGACAGAGCAGTAATAAAGAATAGCAGTACCAGCGAAGCAGTAAATTTTCTCATGTGTATTGTGTTTGTGATAGAGGAAAGGTAGTAAAAAGTCAAAAATCAAAATTAAAAATTCAAAAGGGTTTCCTGCTACAGGAAACCCTTTTGAATTTTTAATTTTGACTTATTTCCTTGTCGTATCAGCAATCATAAAATTGATTGTATCCTTAGGTCCGCCGCAGGTGAGCATTTTCAATCCCATATAAGGATTCCTTACGGCATCGGTCTGGCTGAGCCAGTTACCGGGTCTGTCTTCTCCGAATGCCATCGGGCATTCCTGCCAGTATAATTTATTCGCATCATATTTTACCACGATGAAGATGAGCCGGAGATTTTCGGAGAGTGTATTGAATGAAATTCTTTTGTTACCGATCGAAGGATTGGACAATATCGAATCGGTTGCTGTTTTTGCATTGGCCAACGGATCAAGTACGGATTCATAGATGCCGGTAGTATCGACTTTCAATTCTTCAATCCTCAATCCTTCGAGGGATGTTCTGAGAGCGGTTGCATTTTTATCGATGGCTGGAATATCGGCTTTTACAAATCCTTCCGACATGGCATAATAATCATCGAGCATGGATTGGATAGACTTGTTGAATGTATCACTGTGTTTGCTCACGGCGAGAGCCACTGGTTTCGGGCCTTTGGGTCCGCGTTTTCCACCCCTGAAATAAGTAAAATAGATATATCCTGCAAACCCTAATAGTAAAATCCCGAGGATAGCCAAAATCCTTTTCATGAAAAAAATTTGAACAAATATATATCAAACGGATAGGAGTTGATAATGCATTATTTTTGCGTGGAAGTGAATGGTGAATAGTCAATGGTCAATGGGAAATCATCTGGTCAGAGGCAATTCTTCCGGTAATTAAACCTTGTTGCATGTTTTTGACGCTGAATCATCAAAAACTCGAGCTTTATAAAGCCTCAAGACAATTTGTTTGCGAATGCTATAAGTTGGTAAAAAATCTGCCTGTTGAAGAAAAATTTGGGATGATAAATCAAATAAAAAGAGCAGCCTTATCCGTTCACCTGAATATCGCCGAAGGCGCATCAAGAAAATCCGAAGCGGAAAGAAAGCGATATTTTGAAATTGCACGGGGCTCAATCATTGAAATTGATGCAGCATTGGATATTGCTCAAGCCCTTAATTATATCCAAACACTTAATATTGCAAAATTAGGAGAATTAATGATCACCTGTTTTAAAAATGCTGACAGGCTTGATTAACTCAACTATTAGACAGTAACTATATTTATTCACCATTCACTATTGACCATTCACTATGTTAGCTGGATTACAAAATGTGACCTTTGAATTTGGAGCGAGAGCGATTGTGGAAGAAGCGACCTGGCATATTCAGCCGGGAGAACGGATCGGGTTGATCGGGTATAACGGAACCGGTAAGTCTACCCTGCTGAAATTGCTGGTAGGAGAATATGCACCTTCCGCCGGCACCGTAGAAAGAAGCCGGACTACTTCCATCGGGTACCTGCACCAGGATTTGCTGAGTTTCGATACCAACGATTCGATCTTACAGGTAGCGATGAGCGCTTTTGAACGCGTACTGCAGTTGGAAAAAGAGATCGAAGAGATAGGAAAAGAACTGGAACGCACCGGCGATGAAAAGACATTGCTGGAGTATACCGATCGCCTGCATGAGCTCGAGACCCTCGGCGGGTATAATATCCATCATAAAACAGAAGAAGTATTACAGGGGCTTGGTTTTCCCAATGCCGATCTTCAACGTCCCTATAAAGAATTCAGCGGGGGTTGGAGAATGCGGGTATTGCTGGCAAAGATGATCCTGCAGCAACCGGATCTGTTACTATTGGATGAGCCGACCAACCACCTTGACCTTCCTTCTATCGAATGGCTGGAAAAATACCTGCTGCATTACCATGGTTCGGTAGTGATCGTAAGTCACGATAAATATTTCCTGAACAGGATGGTGACCAAGATCGTGGAAGTGTATCAGCAGCAGTTGCATATTTATAATGGTAATTATGATTTTTATGAAAAAGAAAAAGCGATCCGCATAGACCTGCAGCAGAAGGCATACGAAAACCAGCAGGATTATATCCGCCAGCAGGAAAGATTCGTGGAGCGGTTCAAAGCGAAAGCCAGTAAAGCAGCACAGGCGCAAAGTATACAGAAAAGACTGGATAAACTGGAACGTATTGAAGATTCTACACTGGAAAGACCGAATATCCGCATCAACTTCCGGGTGGATAAAACACCGGGAAGAGTACTTGTAGAATTAAAACATATTTCCAAAGCATTCGGTGAGACGGTCATTGTAAAAAATACATCTGCGGAAATTGACAGGGAAGATAAGATTGCACTGATCGGTGCGAATGGAAAGGGTAAGTCTACCCTGCTGCGTATCATCGCCGGTGTGGAACCTTATGATGAAGGTGACCGCAAATGGGGACATAATGTAGAAGAAAGTTTCTATGCACAGCACCAGCTCGAGGCATTAAATATCAATAACACTATCCTCGATGAAATGAAAGAATGCGGCAGCCAGATGACCGAGCTCGAATTGCGGGGACTGCTGGGTTGTTTTCTTTTCAGTGGAGATGATGCGGATAAGAAGATTAAAATATTAAGTGGTGGTGAGAAAGCAAGGGTGGCGCTGGCAAAAACGATTGTCAGCAAGGCCAATTTCCTGATGCTCGATGAGCCGACCAATCACCTTGACATGCATAGCTGCGATCTGCTGATCGATGCGTTGAATAAATACCAGGGAAGTTTGATCCTGGTCAGCCACGACAGGTATTTCATTTCCAAAACCGCCAATAAGATATGGGAGATCGTTGATCACGAGATCAAGGAATTCAAAGGCGGGTATAATGAATGGGTGGCCTGGAAAGAAAGAATGGCAAAGCAGGAAGCAGAAACGAAAAAATCAGAAGGAAAAAATCAAAAGCAACAGGATCAGCCTGCCAAACAACAAGCTGCAAAGAATGAGCAACCGGTCATGAAGCAACAGCAACCCGTTGCGAAACCAGTCGCCGCTGCACCGATCGATAAGGATGCAAAAAAAGAATTACAAAGATTGCAGAAACAATTCCAGCAACTTGAAGAACAGATTGCCAAATTGAAAGAACAAAAGAATCAACTGGAAGCATCACTGGCCGATCCGGCCACGTATTCCGATAAGAATAAATTCCTGCAGGCAGAAACAGCCTATAAAAAAGCCGCCGATGAACTGGCTCAACTGAATGTGAAGTATGAAGGGATTTTTGAGAAGATCATGGAGCTGGAATAGAATGTCTGAACCAGGATTTATTGGATTAATGTGGATTAATGGGATTTTGGGGAAATGAAATTCCGCTAGTTGAAAGTTAAAAATAAACAGGGGATAGAAAGTTGCAGATACTTTCTATCCCCTGTTGTCCTTATACTATTCTTATTTCCTATAAATCCCATTAATCCAATAAATCCTGGTTCAGACAATTTTATCGTACCTTTTTCCTACCAAATTATTTCATATGAAATCGAAACTTCTGCTGCTTGCCGGCCTGGCATTCATTACTGCTTTGCTGGCCTTCCGGTTTGAAAAGATGGTGGTTCATCGCAGTGAGCTTACCGCTGCTGCGCATTACCAATCGCGAAGCATTGTTCGCTGCGGAGCCGATTGGGCGCGGCTGAAAGATTATTTCGAAGAGACCTCTATCCCGCTGATTGCCGGCGCTGGTAGTTATAAATGGAATATCAGTACAAAGAATGATAGCGCCCAATTGTATTTCAACCAGGGCATCAATATGTATTACAGCTTTCACATTATCGAGGCAATGGCATCTTTCAAAAAAGCAGCGGGCTTCGATCCTTCCTGCGCTATGCTGGAATGGGCGCAGGCACTTACCTATGGCCCGAATATCAATGACCTTGGATATGCAGCTTCGCCGGAAGCATTGGAAGCAACGAATAAAGCTGATGGTTTGCAGACCACTGCTTCTGGTAAAGAAAAAATGCTGATCGCAGCTATGAAGGCCAGGTATTCTGCTGATTCGACTGAATCAAGGGAAAAGCTGAACCAGTTGTATGCCGATAAAATGAAAGAGGTATATGAAAAATACCCGGCCGATGCAGATGTAGCAGCCTTATATGCAGATGCACTGATGCTGCAGCATCCCTGGGATCTCTGGAAGATCGATGGTACACCAAAACCCTGGACACCGCTTATCCGCACCGTACTCGAAAAGTTATTAGCGAAAACGCCCAATCATCCGGGTGCGAATCATTATTATATCCATGTTATGGAGCCATCGCCGTATGCGTCACTGGCTGTTCCGAGCGCTGACAGGTTGGGCAAACTTACACCCGGTCTTTCGCATACCGTTCATATGCCTTCTCATATCTACCTGCGTACAGGTAATTATAATCGCGGCATTACCGTCAACGAAGATGCAGTGAACAGTTATAAGAAGATGATCCCTTTATATGGAGCGGTTACCTCGAATGATTTTTTGTATATCATTCACAATGTGCACATGCAAACGAATCAATCGATGCTGGGAGGAAAAGCGGCCTATTCCGTACAATCAGCAATAGAAACAGTGAACAGTATTCCCAAAGATTATCTCGGTGCGACGGGTGCATTGGGTAATTATGTACAATATATTTATATGACGCCGGTATTAGTGGATATCCGTTTTGGCAGGTGGAATGAATTACAAAAAATGGCAAAACCCGATGCATCGCAGGTGTATAGCAATATACTTTATCATTTTGGAAAAGGAATGGCAGCCGCTAACCTGTCTGATCCTGTAGCGGCACAAAATGAACTGGTGCAAATGCAGGAGCTGATGAAAGATAGCAGCCTGGCTATTCCCCTCTCTCCTTTTTCCGCTGCTATTGAAGGAGCGATTGTAGCAGAAGGATTGCTGGCCGGAACGATTGCGTTGAAAGAAAAGAAGTATACAGAAGCGATCACTGATTTTACAAAGGCTGTCAATACGGAAGAAGAGATGGTGTACAATGAACCGAGAGACTGGTTACTGAATCCCAAGCAATATCTCGGTAATGCATTGGTGGCGGCAGGTAAAGGCAAGGAAGCGGAAGCTGTGTTTCGCCGCGATCTGAAGGTGAATAATGAAAATGGCTGGTCATTGTATGGGTTGTATCAGTCTTTATCAGCACAAAAGAAACAAGCGGAAGCGGTGAAGATGCTAGCCCGTTATAAGATAGCATTTGCCAGGGCAGATGTGAAGTTGTCGAATGCGGTGTTATAGGCGAAGTAAATTTATTGCCATGGATGCACGGAATCGCCTTCGGCGATATTGATGCATAAGTGAGATAGTTTAATTGTACAAACAATAGAACACGGATAAATGTGGATGGACGGATAAAAATGGATATAGGGAATCGGGCATTAAAGATCAATACACATCTGTTTTATCTGTGTGATCCGTGTTCCATTTCTTAAATCAGGAACAATAGAACACGGATAAATGTGGATGGATAAAAATGGATATGGGGAATCGGGCATTAAAAATCCAATGGATATCCGTTTATCCACTTTTATCCGTGTTCTATTCTTCCCATACCAAACCCTCCATCTACCCGGGAAGAGTAACAATAAAAAAAGGTTTGTACTTTGTGAACCAATTCACTCCTTCATACCTTATACGTCTATGATTAAAATAATACCCCGTTGAGAACAAGCGTACTGCTGATACTATTCCTGCTCCCTGCTTTCAGTTACAGCCAATCATTACCGGGAAGGCCGAAGATAGGTGTCACCTTAAGTGGTGGTGGCGCAAAAGGGCTTGCTCATATCGGCATCCTGAAAGCAATCGATTCAGCCGGGCTGAAAGTAGATTATATCACCGGCACCAGTATGGGCAGTATTATTGGCGGACTATATGCTGTCGGTTACTCGGCAGATACCCTGGAAAAGATTGCACGTGGGATCGATTGGGATGGATTGCTGCGCGACCAGGCCAACCTTCCTACTCTTTTCATGGAAGAAAAAGATGAGGCATCGAAGTATATCGTCGAACTGCCCTGGGTGAATCATAAATTCCACCTGGCGACAGGTCTGCTCGAAGGACAGGAATTGTGGCTAAAGTTTTCCGAACTGTTTTTTCCTGTATATAATGTAAAAGATTTTTCGAAATTCAGTATTCCTTTCCGTTGTATCAGTACGGATGTAGGTACCGGCGAAGCTGTTGTTTTATCCAATGGCGAGATTTCCGGTGCTGTCCGTTCGAGCATGGCGATCCCTTCTGTATTTACAGCCATGGATTACCAGGGACACCGGTTAGTGGATGGCGGACTGGTCAGAAATTTTCCTGTGCGCGATGTGAAAGAAATGGGTGCGGATATTGTCATTGGCAGCAATGTTACTTCCGGTCTCCTGCCTTCCGATAAAGTGAGAAATGTGTTCCAGATATTATTACAGATCGCATTTTTCCGGGAGAGCGAGGATAATAAAAAAGAAGTGCCGCTTTGTGATATTTATGTTCCTTTCAAACTACAGGATTATAATATGGGCAGCTTTGCCGATGCCGGTGAATTGCTGGATAAAGGCATTGAAGAAGGAAGAAAATTATACCCGCATTTAAAACAGTTGGCTGATTCACTGGATGCGATCTACGGCAAACCACCACCAACGCCCAAAAGATTACCGGATGTAAATACAATTAAAATCTCTTCGATCAAGGTAAACGGCCTGGAAAAAACCAGTTATGATTTCTTTGTTCATACAATGGATTTTTCGGTGAACCGCACCTATACCGCGAAAGAACTCGGAGCCAAGGTAAGACGCGCTTATGGCACACGTTACTATGAACGTATCCTGTATACTCTTGATTTCAAAGAAGACAGCACCTGCGGTATTGTCTTCGATGTGATTGAAAATCCACTCACCTTTGCAAAAGCCAGCCTGCATTATTCAAAATTCAGTGGTATTGGCGTGATCGGAAATTTCACCACGCGTAATTTTTTTACTCCCAATTCACGCAGTCTTATTACTATGAATGTGGGAGAAAGTTTCCGGGTGAAAGGAGAACATTTGCAATATATCGGGCGGTTAAAGAATTTTGCATTGACATTAAAAACACAATTCGACCGGTTCGATTTTACTACCTATGATGAAAATTTCAGGAAGACAGGTCTGTACAAACAGAATTATTGGGAGTTTTCAGAACGGTTTCATTATTCTGCCAGCCGCAACCTGATACTGGGGATCGGTCACCGGTTTGAATGGTTGCATTATAATCCCACCATCGCGCCCGATCTTGCCTTCAAAGGAAGAAATGAGTTCTCTTCTTTCTTTACCTATATTCAGCACAATACGCTTAACCGGACTATTTATCCCGAACGTGGTGTAAAGATCGAAGCAGAAGGCGGACGCACTACGCGCCAGGATGCAAAGGTCAATTTCCTGGTAAATGGTCATATTCCCAACGACCCGGATTCTATTACCGTATCCAATCATCCTTTTTTTTATACCAATCTTTCAGCGGAGGGATATTTACCGATCAGTAAAAAAACAACCGCGTTTTTAGTCACACAGGGTGCTGTTAATTTTGATTACTCCCGTAATGTAATGAATGAATATATCGTAGGTGGAATGGTCAAACTGTTTCGCCACCAGATACTCTTTGCCGGTTTACAGGAAGGTTCGGTGTATAGCCCGGCTGTTGCCATGGTACAAGGAGGATTGCGGACGAGGATTTTTCATAATGGTTATGTTTCCGGCCGCGCAAATGTGCTCTTCAATAACTTTATCAGTAAAAGCGAATTTTTCAAGGGGAAAGATTTCTACTCCGGGTATGCACTTGGCTTCTCTTACAACTTCGCGCTTGGCCCACTTGACATAAATGTGATGTATTGCGACCAGACAAAGAAAGTGCAGACGTTTATTAATTTGGGAATTCCGTTTTAGGATGTCTGTCTGAACCGTGATTTATGGGATCTATAGGATATTCCGGGTAAATTCATTCATACTATTTTTATCTTATTTCCTCAAAATCTTATTAATCCCATAAATCCTGGTTCAGACATCATAGTCAGACCATATTCCCTTTCACAAAATCGCTGACGAGATAGCTGATCAGTTTTCCTGTAGTTGCATCTGTTCTTCCATCGGTTAGCCGGGTGGCCCCTTCACAAATATGGAGATAAGCCGCTTTGGTATCCATGGCAGCGAAAGAAATAAACTGCCGGGCCTGGATAGCCGAAATGCCTACGGGAGATACAGCGCTGCTTAATGTATTTTGAATGACGTCGAGATCAAGTTCAATACCCGTTACTGTTTCTTCAGTAAAGCCCGTTGCATGTGCCACGGCCTGCATAAATGTTCTTTTCTCATGCACAAAAATGTCTTCGAAGGTGATGCAATCGATAAACGGGTTATTCACCATGTCCATCCAGACATTCTGTGGCAGGTAGTTTTCCTGTACACCGATCACACAATACTTTTGTAAGTACCCATCTTCTTCTGCATAGCGGAATGCATTGCCACTGTGTCTTCCTTCGAGCGGACGATAATCCGAATGAGCATCGAGGTTGATGCAATTGATCTGCGCCAATGGTATTACATCCGCTTTGTGCCATCCTTTGGCAGCTCCTTTGATCAATGGATAAGCATTATTGTGACCACCGCCGATTACAATCGGTATCTTTTTAGCCTGGGTGATGATCTTTACCAGTTGCTCTACTTCTTCATCGATGGTATGAACGGCATGCCGATAGGCTTCGATCTTTTCCTCCTCTCCTTTTGCGGTGGTATCGATCAGGTATTGTATATCCCCGAAATCGAAATATCCCAACAGTAATATTTCCTTTCCATCTAAAAAATCATTGCTTTGAATATTTAAGAATGCCTGGAGAAAAGGTATCCACACCGTATCGGCTCCGCCCCTACCAAAATTCGCTTTACAGCCTATATCTTCCGGTATCCCTATCAACACATATTTTGCAGCGGATTGCTGAATGGAGGCAGCCAGTGCAGCAGTATCCGCGATCACCTGTAATTGTTCCCCCAGCTTGGTCTCGAATTTTCGCAACCTTGTCAGGGAAAGTATTTCCTGTTTCGTATAACATTTTAAATGCTGCATACTCTTTTTGTTTTATAAGGGAATAAGGGAGAAAAATTTCTCCATCAATATCCCTGCTTCTAAAGCTATCGTTTGGCTTTCAATTTCTTTTACTTTGGCAATAATACCTGTGTCACCTGTGTTTTATCGTCATAACTGGCGGTATGAGAGTATTATAACAAATCTGAACGTTCAGAGAACTGGCCGGCATCGACTACTTCTTCGGGTTTCTTTTTGTAAAAAACCATGGCCAGGGCCATAATGATACTGGTAGTAACAATGATGAAAAATAATATTCCATCGTCGAAGGCGGCTAACCTGAAACTTTCCGGTATTTTATAGAATAAAACGATGGTAACAAGACCACGCGGAATAAAGAAAGATTCAGGAAAAAGATTGGTACGGACGAAAAAGCGCAGGTACAGCACTCTTACAAGAAATAAGGCCACTATGATCAGGCTGCCTACCAGCAGTACTTCATCCTGGGAAAGAAAGGCAAGCGAGATAGAGAACCCGAAGATCAGGAAGAAAAAAGTCCGGATAAGAAAAGAAGTTTCTGCCGTGACCGAATGCAGCAGTTTGCGCAGTTCCTCTACCTGGGAATGAGGGAAATAATGCATCAGGCGCGGTAATTTTATTTTTTCCCAGTTATTGATCATCAA
>CAMLGR010000156.1 GCA_946479615.1 uncultured Bacteroidota bacterium
ATTTCCCACCACGCAAGCCAGGCATCTTTTTTTAGTGCAATACTCATTCTTCAATTCGATCATCGCCTGTGAATCGTATGCCGTTTTGTTCTCCATACCCAATTCTACAAATCCTTTGGTAATGCTGTTTCGCTCCCCTGCTGTTTCCTCCAGCCATTGCAGGGCTTTACTTTTATATTTTTCTTCCTTGTGATAATGACCATACGCAAATAATACCGGTGCTACGGCATTGACGATAATAGTATCCACCATCACCGCACCCGTCTTTTTTAGTTTATAAGGAGAAAGCTCATCCGGCCGGTAATGGTAATGCCAGTAGTCATTCGCTGTTACATCAAACCTTTCTTTGATCTCCTTTAAGGTACCAGCTTCTTTGATCGTTGAAAATAAATGCGCGGACTGATGGATCAGCATAGCCAGTTGTGCTAATCGTATAGTAGGGAAATTGCCGGGACGCATTCTTAAAAAATGAACAGGTAAACGAACAGGCAATAATTTTTCCTTCTTCCGTAAAAATTCATACTCCCTCTTCAGGAGCCGCGGATATTCTTCCGCAAATTCTGCCTTCAGCAAACCTGCCTGTCCCAATAACAAGCTTTCTAGTTGATGGATCTGGTTGCGATGCTTTGCCAATAACTTCAACGGAACCGATCTTGCCACTGCTTCAAAAGTCTCTGCATTGACTTTTACTCCGAAATTGCGCGCCAGCAGCCACCAGAATGTTTCTTCCCAATGATAATTATTCTGCCGGAGGTATTCATAGACTTTTTCCGTCTTTCGCAACAACCGTTCCGCCAGTAACCGGTCTTTCCATGCTTTCCAACTGATATCTTTTACCCTATGAATACTTTTTTCGCAGGGAATAAAAGAAGCCGAACACATCAATTGCTCATATCGCTGCAATAATATTTTTGGCACCCTGTCTTTCAATTCCAATACAGGCATACGGCTCTCCTTCCTGTCATTTTCCCATACTACGTGCAGCATTACATTTTTGTAATTGTTATCATCCTGGTGATGATGCTTTTCCCAGCCCGAACCAAGGATATGCAGTTCTATCGTACCCGCCCATAATGTTTCCCCGATCCTGATCTTCGCATCTAAAAAATCCGGCCCCTGGTCATAATTCGGCCGGCCGGGAGAAATGATATGAATCGCCTCCCCGGTTGTAGTGACCAACTGGTTCTTATTAAAAGAAAGGAATTGCCAGATGAACTGAAGAAGCCGTTCTGTGATCACTGAACCAGGTGCAGCGACAGATCGATCGCCTGAAGATGTAGTATCGTGTAAAGGTTTAATGATTAAAGTTATCGCAGCCTCTAATCATAACCATGGGATTTTAAACAGTTTTTAATGTGAAAAAAACATCCCTTAAACGATAATTTCCGCCGTTGCTGGTATTCAATCGTCAGACATCCCCTGCCTTAAACAATCATACCAACAACACATAAGTGTATGTGATAGCATCTTTTGAATTACCTGAACCGTCCGAGTTGCTGCACGACCCTGCTCACCGGTAGTCCCATGACATTATAGAAATCGCCCTTCACCGATTTGATACCAATAACTCCGATCCATTCCTGGATGGCATAAGCCCCTGCCTTATCAAACGGTTTGTATTTGTCAACATAAAATTCGATCTGCTCCGTTGTGATATCGTGAAATTCGACTTCGGTACTATCCGCAAACACAATTTCATCCGTCCCTCTTCTGATCACCACACCTGTTATCACCCGGTGCTTTTCTCCTGACAACGCCATTAAGATCGTAATCGCTTCTTCACGGTGAACAGGCTTTCCAATGATATTATCATTCAGCACCACGATCGTATCCGCCGCTAATATGATCTCATCCTCCCTGCGCTGCGGTTGTATGGCCAATGCTTTGTTACGAGCAATATAAACAGCGATATCTTCCGGTGTAAGACCGGGCGGAAAACGTTCATCCGTTTCTTTCACCACTATTTCAAAAGGTATTTCGGCCCACTCCAGCAATTGTTTGCGGCGCGGAGACTGCGAAGCAAGAATGATAGGATTCATAAATAAAAATAAAAAAAGATCATCGAAAGAATACCGGTCAGCATTACGAATTTGGACTGACTGCTTAGCGCATGATACTGCGGGGTGGTATTCGCCCTGAATAAGCGCAGCAGGATATTGATCAATGGAGCAATGATGAATAAGACACAATAAACAACCGCCCACCACCAGCGGAACTGTAAAATATAAATTTGTGTTACTGATAAAGTGATCACCAGGATCACCAACCAGATAGCCGTATATACTTTCGTTGTATTCACACCCCATACGATCGGCATAGTACGGCAACCATACCTCGCATCTCCCGCCATATCCTCGATATCTTTTATCGCTTCTCTTACCAGTGAAATGATAAAAGCAAAACCGGCATACAAAAAAGCAAACCGGAATAATTTGGGCTGACTATGATGCTCGGGTGAAATAGCGCCTGCCACTGATATTTTGGTAAAAAAAAGTATCAGTATCGTCCACGCAGTCAGTAATGAAATAATAATATTCCCGATCAGTAGTTTTGCTTTGAACGTAGTGGAATAAAACCATAACAGCACTACGCAAAATACATTCGCAAGGGCGAGGTACCATTTATGCGGAAATGGCAGCGCTATGATCGTGAACGCAATACCGGTAAAACTCAGCATAAAATGCCAGGCAATAGCCCAGCGCCGGCTGATCAGTTTTCCTACTACCATCTGCTCCGGCTTGTTCACCTCATCGATATTCATATCGAAATAATCATTAATGATATACCCCGCTGCCGCTATAAATACAGAAGCCGCTACCAAAAAGATAAAACTGAATGTATCACGTTCGGGAATACTACCCCTGTACAACGGGTAGTAAATACAAAACTGGAACAGCGCCTGGGTGAGCGCAATAAAAAAGAGATTGGGCAGGCGGATCATCTTCAAAAAAGCTGCGATCAATCTCATGAATAATTTTTTAGGAAAGATACTTTAATAACAATGAAATACGAAGTAAGAAGTACGAAAGCAACAGTTGGATTTAGCAAGGAATGATGATCAGCGCGGAGATTAGTTCTTACTTATCTGGATGCTACCGCTTCTCCATCATTCCACTGATCATTTACTCTTAACACTTTCTCGATCACATCACGTACACAACCCATTCCGCCTGCCAATGCTGAAATATAAACCGATACCTCCCTGATCTCCTCCACTGCATCGGCCGGGCAGCAGGGCAATCCTGTTATCAGCATCGCCGTTTTATCAGGTACATCATCCCCCATGTATAATAATTCTTCTTTTTTCAACGCATTTGCCGTCATAAAAGTGGATATGAATTTCTTCTTATCCAGTACCGACATATGAACATCCGTTACGCCCAGTTTAACCAGCCGCTGGGTAACCAATGGCGAATCAGCGCCGGATACCACCAGTACACGGTATCCTTTCTTAACAGCCAGTTGCAGCGCATAGCCATCCTTGATATTCATCCGCCTCGCCTGCACACCGTTTTCCAGCAGCCAGATCGTGCCATCGGTAAGCACACCATCGACATCGAAGATGAATGTGGTGATGTTTTTGAATAATGAAGTATTCATTGAGATTTTAAAATTTTGTCCCGAAAATTCGGGATTGGGAAGAGAAAGGATTTCAAAGAAAATTCATAATTCATAAATATGAACCAATGCCCTTCAAATCACTTCTGACTATCCCTCCACTCATACACCCACGCACTCTGGATCATTTCCAAATGTCCTTCGGTACTTTGCTCACGGGTGCCTTCAAACTGCGGAACCTGCAATACCCATTCCAACAGGTCGGGAAAACGAACACGATAGATCTTTCCTTCATTGAATTCATCGCCAAAACGCTCGTACAATTTCAGCGCAATATCTTCATGATCGGCCCAGTTGATCGGCGGTTCAAACTGATTCATGTAATTCGTTTGGAATTTTTTACTTCTTATTCTCCTAAAAACTGTGTCTGGTCAGGCAACATTATTTTGATACTACCTTTTCCTTCGAGTAATAAAGACTGGCAACCCAATCTCGAATTCAAACGCGGGTTCACCGCCCTGTCGATAAAATCTTCTTCCCTGTCGCTCAGTTCATCGATATATTCCATTCCTTCCGTAATATATAAATGACAAGTGGTACAGGCACACACACCACCGCAATTATGATGCAGTTCGATATCATTCTTTAACGCGATCTCCAGCAGGGTCTGACCAGGCTCTGTATTCTCAAAAATGACAGGCTCCAACCCTTTTTGCTCAAAATTGAAATTGACAGTATACATACGGGCTGCAAAGTTAGGGAAAAAGCGATAGCAGTCAGTTACTTAGCAGCAGTGATACTATCAGATATCATCTTATAAATCTTCTGTAATTGCGGGTGCTGTTCCAGCAGCGCCAGGTGTTTTTTTATTGTTTCCTGGTCATGACGGGCCGCAGGCCCGGTCATCGTCTCTGAAGGTGAAGTTGTTTCCAGCCGCTGTGCCGTTTCTTCAATAAGCGGGATGAGTTCCCGGAAATCGATCCCTTCCTTTTTGCAATACGCTTCCGCGAGCGCATACAAATAATTGGTGAAATTATTAACGACCACGGCTGCTACATGAAGTTTCAGCCTGTCATCAGATCCGGCTATTGCTACATGCGCGGGAGAAATTGAATACGCCAGTGCCTGCAATGTCTTATTGGCGATATCATCACTTCCATCGAAATAGATCGGTATACGCGGAAGATGCGCTGTTTCTTTACGCAGGCTTTGCAACGGATAAAATACGCCGTAATGATCGGTTACATTTTTTAGAATATCCTTATTCACCGATCCGGCTGTATGTGCGACGACCTTGCCTTTCAGTTTTAATTCAGTGATCACTTCTTTGATCGCATGATCCGAAACAGCAATGATATACACATCTGCCTGTTTATTTACCAGGCTCATATAATTGGCCGATTTGGTATCCCACTCATAAGCCAGTGCACTCGCCGCTTTCGCATTCCGGCTGACCACCTGCAGAATAGTATGTCCTGCTGCCTTGAATTTCCTTCCCAGCACCGAAGCTACATTTCCCGAACCGATAATAACGATGTCCATAGTAAACTGCGATAATTGCAGGATATGAAATTAATGTAAAATCCGGGGTTACTGAAGAAGATGTTAAGTTTTAGATTTTAAGTGTTAGGTGTATTACATCTTTATATTCAGTAGCAATCTTTTTGTATTACATGTCACAATAAGTATCTTTACGGATTTGTCTAACACCTGACACAATGCATACTTACCTCGCCCTGGGCGATTCCTATACCATCGGCGAACAGGTCTCAGCCTGGGATAATTTTCCTTCCCAGGTAATAAGTCTGCTGGAAAAAGACAACCTTCATTTCAATACACCTGATATTATTGCCAAAACCGGATGGACTACCGATGAACTCAATGATGCCATCGGAAAAGCATCGATCCGGCAGACCTATGATTTTGTTACCTTATTAATAGGTGTCAATAATCAATACCGCGGAAGAACGGTCAACGAATATGCGCCGGAGTTTGAAGGATTATTAAAAGAAGCGATCCGTTTTGCAGGAAATGATACCAGTCATGTGATCGTACTTTCGATCCCTGACTGGGGCATTACACCCTTTGCCAAAGACAGGGATGTAGGAAAGATCACCGCCGAAATCGACGCCTACAATGCCGTCAACCGGCAGATCTCGGAAAAATTTAACGTACATTATATAGATATCACCGCGGGCACCCGGCTGGCTGCGAACGATCAATCGCTTTTAGCATCCGATGGCCTGCACCCCTCAGGCAAGGAATATGCGCGCTGGGCAACGAAAGTAGCGGCTGTGATCAGGTCCGTTTTATAATAATTTCCGGGCCGGAACAAGTGAAATTCCGCCGTATTTTTTTGCGTTTTATACCCGTCTACAGGTGGGGTCAAACAGGGTGCTTTCATTAGTTTCTAGAAAAAATTATTATTCTTGTTCTAACTTGCAGCCGCTGAAAGCGGTTTTCTTACTTGATACGATGCCGTTCTGACGCAACGTATTTTATAATTTTTGGAACAATATGGCGAAAAACCTTTTGATAGTTGAGAGCCCTGCGAAAGCGAAAACCATTGAGAAAATTCTTGGAACCGATTTCCAGGTGAAGAGCTGCTATGGCCATATCCGCGATCTCGAAAAGGCCGGAATGGGCATAGATATAGAAAAGAATTTCAAACCCCGGTATATAGTCCCCGATGACAAGGAGAAAGTAGTAAAGGAATTGAAATCACTGGCCGGCAAATCAAAAGAAGTCTGGCTGGCGACGGATGAGGACCGTGAAGGGGAAGCGATCAGCTGGCATCTTTGTGAAGTACTGGGCCTCGATCCCAAAACCACCAAACGGATCGTCTTTCATGAAATCACCAAACCGGCGATCAAAGCAGCCGTAGAAAATCCCCGCAAACTGGATATGAATCTCGTGAATGCACAGCAGGCACGAAGGATACTGGACAGGATCGTTGGATTTGAACTCAGTCCCGTTCTCTGGCGCAAGATCAGTATGCGCAACAATCTTAGCGCCGGTCGTGTGCAAAGTGTATCGGTTAGACTGATCGCAGAAAGAGAACGCGAGATCAATGGATTCGAACCCCAGAGCAGTTTCCGTGTCGAAGCCTGGTTCACTGCAAAAGATAACAGCGGTAAAGCAATTACCTTCAAGGCAGAAGGGCAGAAATTCTCCTCTGCCGAAGACGCTGAAACATTTTTGAAAAGCTGTTTCGGAGCCAATTATAAAGTCAGCGATATACAGGTAAAACCTGGCAAGCGTACACCTGCCCCGCCGTTTACCACTTCCACTTTACAACAGGAAGCATCGCGCAAACTCGGTTATGGCGTGAGCCGGACCATGCTGATCGCACAAAAACTGTATGAGAACGGGCATATCACCTATATGCGTACAGATAGCGTGAACCTCAGTAATACGGCGCTTGGCGATATTACCAATACAGTAAAAGGTATGTATGGTGAGAAATATCACCAGTTCCGCAAATTCAAAAACAAGAATGAAAATGCGCAGGAAGCGCATGAAGCCATCCGCCCTACCTATATGAGCAATACTACGGTAGACGATCCCGACTGGCAACGTTTATATGAATTGATCTGGAAACGAACTATGGCTTCGCAGATGGCCGATGCAGAACTGGAAAAAACAACCGCGAAGATCAGTATCTCTACCAATAAAGATGAATTATCTGCTGTCGGTGAAGTATTGAAATTCGATGGCTTCCTGAAAGTATACCGTGAAGATCGTGACGACGATGATATCAATGAAGATGAAACACAGGAAGGCATGCTGCCGCCATTGACAGTGGGACAAGATCTGCCTTTGCGTGAAATGAAAGCGACGGAACGGTTCAGTCGTCCTTTACCACGCTATACGGAAGCGTCGCTGGTAAAGAAACTGGAAGAATTAGGCATCGGTCGTCCTTCTACCTATGCACCGACCATCTCCACGATATTAAAAAGAGGATATGTAGAAAAAAGAGATAAAGAAGGAGTACGCCGTGATTACCGTGTATTTGTGCTCCGCGATGATAAACTGAAAATGGAGACCGAGCACGAAAATACCGGTGCTGAAAAATCAAAACTGTTCCCGACCGATTTAGGTCTTGTCGTTACTGATTTCTTAAAACAGTATTTCGACGATATCATGGACTATACCTTCACGGCCCGCATCGAAGAAGAATTTGATGAAGTGGCGGAAGGCAAGATCAAATGGAGCAAAATGCTCGATGATTTTTATAGTCCGTTTAAAAAGGATGTAGAAAAGACGATCGAAACAGCCGAGCGCGCCAAAGGCGAACGTGAACTCGGTATCGATCCTATCAGCGGCAAACGTATAGTAGCCCGTATCGGTCGCTATGGCCCGATGTTGCAGATCGGTGAGGCCAGTGAAGAAGATAAACCTTATTTCGCAGCGCTGAAGCCAGGACAAAGTATCGAGACCATCACGCTCGAAGAAGCGCTCGATCTCTTCAAACTGCCACTCACCCTGGGTGAATACGAAGGACAGGAAGTATATGTCAATACAGGACGTTTTGGCCCTTATGTAAAATTCGGCGAGCAGTTCATTTCTATTCCCAAAGGAGAAGATCCGCTGGAAGTGGATATGGACCGGGCCATTGAACTCATCAAGGAAAAACAACAGGCCGATGCTCCTATCGCTTTGTACGAAGGCAAACCTGTTACCAAAGGCAAGGGACGTTTTGGTCCTTACCTCAAATGGGAAGGTATGTTCATCAATGTACCCAGGCGTTATGACTTTGACAATTTACCGAAATCAGATATTGATGAACTGATCGCGGCCAAGGTGAAAAAAGAAGAGAACCGTTTTATCCAGCGCTGGCCCGATGATAAGATCTCGATCGAAAATGCACGTTGGGGACCGATCATCAAGTTTGGGAAAAAGATCATCCGCGTACCTAAAAAAGCGGATGAAACAAAACATACCGCAGACGATCTGAAAGTGATACCACTGGAAGATGTAAAAGCCTGGATCACGGCGGAAATACCGAATGCCTTCGGTAAAAAGGATAAAAAAGTAGCGGCGAAGAAAAGCCCTGGAAAAACAGCTGTCAAAAAAACAGCTAAAAAGGCTGCGCCAAAGAAGAAAAAGAAATAAATATTCTGCAATGCTTTTGATAATAAATCCACGGTTATGATACCGTGGATTTTTATTTAAGCAATATATATTCCACAGGGGACCGCAGAGGAAACGAGGGCCACAGAGTTAATATATCTCAGTGGTACTCTGTGGAAAACTCTGATAAAAAAGCCCCGTTGCATTCACAACAGGGCTTTGGCGTTTTTCACGGTGCATTAATGATGCAGCACAACGGTACCTACATCTGTAGTTTCACCGCGTTGCAACTGGACACCCGTGATCGTTGTGTCGCGATAGTTACCGGCGGTTGCATTGACAAATACATCGGCCGTGTTACCCCGCAACCCTCTTATTTTAAAATAACCATTGTGATGATAAGGAATGGCGATCAATGTATCGCCATTGGCGATAGCCGACACCACTGCTTCTGCATTCGAAGGAGTGATCTTGCCCTGGATGCTGGAAGTTTGTGCCGGAACGAATATTTTTATCTTTGGTTTCAATACAAAACGATTATTGCTCACTTTTACGATAGAACCACCTGCATCGAAATCAAGCCATAACTGCAGATCGGATGGAGTGATCTCTTCGATATCATGCCCTTTCACCTGTATCGTTACTGTATGCTGGTTACTCCATAATGACAACGGGTAAGAAACACTGTCGATCACCACCGAATTATTATCTCCCAATACCATTTTTATTTTATTGATACGGCCACTCAGTGTAAGACCATTCGCAAGCAACGTATCGGTGCCATTGGAGAGATCAAGGAGGTTGTATACGCCGGGACGGATATCGAGTGTATCCCATACAGAGCAACTGTATTCATCATCATCATAGCAATCATTATTATTTCTATCTCCCCTGCCACGGCAACTATCCGGTATCACCTGTACGACCAGTTGCTGCACATCTACATATACGGCATCATAATTAACGGGGTTATCGCTCAAATAAATTTTAACCCGCTGCTGCCCTGCCGGCACTGCATCGCTCTTTGAACTTCCTTCTTTCTTACAGGCATAAGGAATAGCAAGCGCTAAAAAAGATATGCCGCATATAAGGCATATCTTAAGGAGATTTTTCATATTTCTATAATTAAATAATGATTAAAGTGATCCCCGGAAGAACTCTCCGGAAGACCTGTCCCCTTGAAGTGGCCGAAGGTGTGGCTTTTTTCAAGAGCAGAAAGCAGGCCAAACTAAGAGGATGTGGAAAAAATATATAAGGATTTACATCTATGTGATTAAACAATAAAGCCCCCCGCCGAAGCGAGGGACTTTTGATTGTTTCCACGGGTAAAATTTTGATGCAGTTGGATAGTTGCCGGATGGGCTTTTAGCATCATAATACCCGGATTATAAGCGTATTTTTAAATATCTTTCAGCACCATAAAGCATAAAGCACACCAAAGTTTGCTTTGTGGAAAACTAGTTGAAATCATGGACAGGAAATACTGGGAAAAAATTGCTCCCGACTATAACGAAGAGATATTTGATGTGCTGCACCACGATAAAAAAGCAGTCATCCGCTCCACGATCGAAGGACTTTCCTCTCCTTCCAAAACAGTGATCGATATAGGCTGCGCCATAGGGAAATGGCTGCCTGTACTCTCTCCTGCTTTTAAAAAAGTCACGGCCGTAGATATATCTTTTAAGAACCTGGTGATCGCACAGAAAAACAACCCCGAATTTCAGGATTTGTGAAAAGTGGGCCGTAGCCATCGGTGGCGGAACCAATCACCGATACGGACTTTACGACATGATTATGCTGAAAGATAGTCATATCGACTATAACGGAAGCATTACCAATGCCGTAAAAATGTCTAAGGATTATATCAAAAAGAATAAAAAGAAACTGAAGATCGAGGTTGAAACCAGAAATCTCGAAGAAGT
>CAMLGR010000157.1 GCA_946479615.1 uncultured Bacteroidota bacterium
GTGATCTTCATCACCAAGGATATCACTCAGGATAGCATATTTATCGTCTTTGGTGATCAATCCCATCGCGATACCGGATACGTGTTTAGGGAAAGGAATACCTGCATCCATCAGCGCCAGCGAACCGGCACACACAGTCGCCATTGATGAGGAACCATTCGATTCCAGAATATCACTCACCACCCTGACCGTATAGGCAAAATCACCGGTGGGCATCATTTGTTTCAGTGAACGCATGGCGAGGTTACCATGACCGATCTCGCGACGGCTCTGGCCGCGCATCATCTTCACTTCACCTGTACTGAACGGCGGGAAATTATAGTGTAAATAGAATTTTGAATCGTATGAACGGGCTGCACTTTCTACCAGCAATTCATCTAAAGGAGTTCCTAAAGTAACTGTAGTAAGTGACTGTGTCTCACCTCTTGTGAACAAGGCTGCTCCGTGCGGGGAAGGTAATACATCAACTTCCATATCCAGCGGACGTACGGTATCGAGGCTTCTTCCATCGAGGCGAATTTTTTCATCAAGGATCATATCACGCACCACATAATACTGCAAATCGCCATAGTAAGTAGAAGCCAGTTTCTTAGTCAGATCGGGAAGGCTCTCTCCTTCGGGAATATCCTTTTTCAGGTACTCTATCAGTTCTTCCTTGATCGCATCGAATTTATCGCTGCGTTCGTGTTTGCTGTGTTTTCCTTTGGCTACTTCATATACTTTTTGTTTGGCAAACGCATTGATCTTTTCGCGCAATGCCTCGTCCTGCTCAGGTTTCTTATAATCTCTTTTGCCTTTCACTCCTGCCAGGTCTCTCAGTTCTTCCTGTGCTTTTACCTGTAAACGGATAGCATCGTGAGCGATCTGTAAAGCCTGGCAAAGATCTGCTTCGCTGCACTCTTTTGATTCACCTTCCACCATCATCAGGTTCTTCTCTGTAGCAGCGATCAGGAAATCCATATCAGCTTCTTCGAGTTCGCTGCGGTAAGGATTTACTTTGAATTGTCCATTGACACGGGCCACACGTACTTCCGAGATGATTTCCTTGATCGGAATATCGGATACAGCCAATGCTGCAGAAGCAGCGAGACAGGCCATTGCATCCGGCATTACTTCAGGATCGCTGGAGATCAGTGATACCAGCACCTGCACTTCACATAAATAATCTTCGGGAAATAAAGGACGAAGAGCGCGGTCGATCAAGCGTGAAGTGAGTACTTCATAATCATTCAGCTTGGCTTCCCTTTTGAAAAAGGATCCTGGAATACGGCCTGCCGATGAAAATTTTTCCTGGTAATCAACAGTCAAAGGAAAAAAGCTTTGTCCTTCTTTTGGTTCTTTATTGGCTACTACTGTAGCAAGGATCATACACTTGCCAAGAGAAACCGTAACGGCTCCATCGGCCTGGCGGGCCAGGCGACCGGTTTCAATTGTCACCATACGACCATCACCTATATCGAATGTTTTACGAATGGGTTGTTGTAACATAGAAAAATGAGGAATTAGAAATTAGTAATAAGAGTTTGAAAGCGACCTGTCCGATATATACTGCACTTATTATGCGTTTTCAGAAGAGACTGACAAGCCAATAAGTGAAAAAATACAACTGTTATTAAAACAGTTATTCCCAACGTCTCAGAAGAGTTGGGAATAATCAATTATATTCAATTCTTTGTTCCGGTACTTTCTTGAAACTTCAGAATAAAAGACTTTTCCTAACCAGCGATCAGCGGTTGGGTCTTATTTTCTGATTCCGAGTTTCTCGATCAGCTTACGGTATCCTGTCAGGTCATTCTTCTGCAGGTAGTTCAGCAAACTCTTACGTTTACCAACCAGTTGCATCAAACCGCGGTGAGTAGAGAAATCTTTTTTGTTTTCCTGAAGGTGCTCACTGATCTGGCTGATACGTTCTGTCAGCTGCGCTATCTGACCCTCAATAGAACCGGTATTAGTAGCTTTGCCGCCGTACTCGGTAAAAATCTGTGTGTTTTTTTCTTTAGTTAAAGGCATCTCAATTTTTTTAAATTCATCCGATTATTATCCCATATTATTTTGTGGCGGCAAAGGTAAGGCAAGTTGGGGTAATGGCAAAATCCTGGATCAGCCCGGCAGTCTTTCAGTGCGGCTGCCGGCAGCTAATGTATAACGTCATTGTTGCTGATAAGATGTTTACCAGGCGACTACCGGCAGGTAGACTGAAAGGCTGCTGATTATCAATCAAATATATTATTTTTACAGGATGGAATTATCGCAGGATACAAAGAACATATTGGGGCTACAGCTTCCCACCGATCCGAGATGGGTCAACCTGGCGGAAAAATCGCTGGAAGAGATCCTCACCGATCATGCTTATTGCGAGCAAAAAGCCGCCCTTACCTGCATCAGCCTGATCCAGAAACACAGCGATAAGGAAAAACTGGTGATGGAGTTATCTCCCATCGTTACCGAAGAATGGGGACATTTCCGGCTTGTCCTTGCCGAACTGCATAAAAGAGGCCTGAAGCTCGGCCGGCAGCGTACCGATGAATATGTAAACAAACTCCGCGTTTTTCAAAAACAGGGAGGACATTGGGAAGACCGTTTCCTAGATAAACTCCTGAACATGGCCCTGATCGAAGCCAGGAGTTGCGAACGGTTTAAACGATTGAGTGAAGGATTAACCGATGAATACCTGCAGCAGTTTTATCGCCGTTTTATGGAAAGTGAAGCCGGTCACTATACCCTTTTCATCGGGCTGGCAGAAACCTATATGGATAAAGAAGTCGTACGTAAACGGTGGAAAGAATGGCTCGACCATGAAACCGTGATCATGAAAGAACTGGAAGTACGGGGTGACAGGATACATTAGCAGCCGCCAGTTTTATAGTCGTGCAGTCATTAGTCTTGCAGCCGGCAATCGGTTTACTCCTTTTGATAGCGTACTATTGAATTGAGCGATGATCTACCTGTTAAACCGTATCAGATTTCCCTCACCCCATCTCCTATTTCCGATGCAACTACTTCCGGTTCATAGCCGACTGCCTGTTTGTAATAAGCCGTTAGTTTTTTATTGAAATCATCGATGCTGTTTTTCTTCACCAGCGCGATGGCGCAACCACCAAAGCCGGCGCCGGTCATGCGAGCACCGATACAGCCAGGATAGGAATAGCAGAATTCGACTATCGTATCCAGTTCCTTCCCGGATACCTCGTACAATTCTTTTAAAGAAGCGTGAGAAGCATACATCAGTTCCCCGAATTCTTTTAACTGGTGCGCCTGCAAAGCATCTTTTGCTTTATGTACTCGTTCATTCTCCGTTACTACATGCAGGGCTCTTTTCTCCAGCACTGCATCGTTGATCAGGTGACGATGCTTTTCGAAAACGGCCGGGGTCACTTCGCAAAGATTATCAACTGCAAGTTCTTTCTTTAGTAATTTCAATGCGGCGCCACACTCGGCAAAACGTTCATTGTATTTTGATTCTGATAATTTACGCGCTTTATTGCTGTTGATGATTGCCAGTACATGATCGCCGATCTCAAATGGGATGTATTCAAAGTCAAGTGTATCACAATTCAGCAGGATCGCCTTGTTCTCTTTTCCCATCGCTACTGCAAACTGGTCCATAATACCCGAATTCACACCGATAAAACTATTCTCCACTTTTTTACAAAGCAGCGTGATGTCTTTCCTGCTTACTCCTAACCCGAATATTTCACTGCAGGCATAACCGGTCAGCACTTCAATGGAAGCGGAAGAAGAAAGGCCGGCACCGATCGGTAGGTTGCCATAAAAAAGCATATCCATACCGGAGATCGTATGCCCATCCTGTAGCAAATGATGGATCACGCCCAATGGGTAGTTGAACCATTCTTTACCGGTCTTTGAATATTCCGGCTGGAGATGCAGATCGGCCGTTTCAGGAAAATTCAGGCATTGAAAGCGCAAACGTTTGTCCGGATTCTTCGCTACCAGCATCCAGGTGCCGGAAGTGATGGCGCAGGGCATTACCTGTCCGCCATTATAATCAATATGTTCACCTATCAGGTTCACGCGCCCGGGACAGAAAAAAATGTGATCAGCTTCTTTATTAAACCGCTTCACGAATTCTTTACTTAACTCAGCTTTTGTCATACTGTTTATCCTATTTTTGAAAGATGGACACAACAAACAGGAAGTATTGTTTTGCGCATCCGGGCGGCGAAGATATTTATTTGTTTACATTAAGCAATTCAAAGGGCACGGAAGTTTCTATTACTAATTATGGTGCTACAATCACTGCTTTTAAAGTAATTCAGAAGAATGGCACTGTGAATGATATTGTATTGGGATTTGATGATCCGAAAGATTACCAGGGAAAAGAATACCTGGCTGCCAATCCCTATATCGGAGCTGCTATCGGACGGTATGGTAACCGCATCAAAGCGGGAAAATTTACTATTGATGGAAAGGAATACATATTGAAAACAAACCTCCCGCCGGAACATTTACACGGTGGCGAGACCGGTTTTGATAAACGCGCCTGGCATTGCGATTCGTTCTCATCACAAACGTTGGTCTTGTCATACAATAGTCCTGACGGTGAAGAAGGATACCCCGGCAATCTTCATGTAACACTTCGTTTCGAACTGAATGATGATAATGAATTGATGCATGCTTATACAGCTGTTACCGATAAAGCCACACCGGTCAACCTGACCCATCATACTTATTTCAATCTTAACAATGGCGATGGAACTATTGGTGATCAGGTTGTCAGGATCAACGCTTCACACATCCTCGAACAGGATGAATACTCTACTCCTACCGGCAAACTGATACCTGTTGATCAAACCATGTATGATTTCAGGAAAGCCAGGCCGATCAATAAAAACTGGGACACGTCAATTGGTTTTGATCAGAGCTTTGTAGCGGATAAAACAGAAGAAGGCCCCGATGCAGAAGCCTGGTCGGAACAATCAGGAATAAAATTACAGGTGTATACCACCGAACCTATCGTTCATCTATATACCGGTCGATGGCTCCCGTCCGTACCGGGTAAGAAAGGAAAAATGTATGGGCCGTTTTCCGGATTTTGTTTGGAGACACAGGTTCATCCGAATGCTATTAATATTCCTCAATTCCCTGATACTATTCTCCGGCCCGGAGAGCAATACAAGCAGAAGACTATTTACAGGGTGATTGCTAATTGAAGTTTTTTTTACCACATAGGATCATAGGCACATAGAAATACACACATAGATTTACTCCATAAAGATACCCTATGTGAATCTATGTGCCTATGATCCTATGTGGTAAAAAACTAAAAAAGATATCTTCCTAAATCTTAAAATACTCTAATTCTTCCTTAAAATCCAAAAAGGAATACTTCTCCTGCAACATCTTCGTCTTTTCAAAATGAGAAGATAAAAAACGCCGATGGGCATCCGTATCCGGTTGAAAGGCTTTATGCTTCCTGGCGGTCACTATTTTTTTTATTTCCTGCATCAGTTCCTGCGATTCTTCATCAATACCGAAAGAAGCAAATTTTTCCAGGACAAATTCAGTCGCCATATAATTAGGATGTGCCAGGTCGATATCATAAAAACGATAATCCCGCAATACATCGATCACTAATTCATAGGCCGGGAAATAAAACAACCGGTCAAACTTGTTGACCATATGGTGTACAGCTTCGATCAGTCTTGCCTTGCTCCGGTTGTTTTCGATAACACCATCGCGGATATGACGGACAGGACTAACGGTGAAAATAATATTGAGCTTCGGGTTGAATTGCAATAAACGATGATAACAATTGTCGAGCATCGAAACAATCTCATCGATACCCAGTAAATGTTTCGTAAACCATTGCGAAGGCGCACGATGACAGTTGGCAACACCGTTCGCTTCTCCTTTTACTGCGTCCGAGGAAGTGTCGTTGATCCGGTAGGAAAACGAAGAACCCAGTGTAATGATCAGCCAATCGGCCTGTTGAAGAAAATCATGTGCCTGCTGCTGGGAAACATTGATTCCTGCTACAGCGCTCTCTTTGCTGATATGCGAAGACCGTGAGTGATGATCCCAACTGTTCCATACCTCATTTAACTGAAACAGGTCTTTCCCACTGTATCTTTTATTCTCAATATAAGAAGTAAGGCTTTTGCATACACTGGCCGGATCGAAAAGAATACCATTCGGATTTTGAAGAACAGGGAATTTCAGATCTGCCAGCGTATTGCCAATATGCTCGGTAAAACAGGAACCGGTCAATAATAGTTTATCCCGGTAATTGATTGGCCGGGGTAATTTTTTTATATCGATGTTTAACATGAAGTCCATAAAGCAATTCAACATTCAGAAGTAAACGACACATTGTTAAATGAATATTCCATCAGCTAATTGCAGGCTGTGTTGTAATGCCTGCTTATTTAATGCGGGTAACATTCCTTCCTGGTCAAAATAACCGATCATCAGTTCTGTATTCATATTTCCTACGAGTTCGTCATCGGCCATCGGGCAACCACCAATACCTTTCAATGCACCATCAAACCGTTTGCATCCGGCCCTGGTAGCCGCATCGAGTTTTTCTTTCCAGTTGGCAGGCGTGGAATGCAGGTGAACACCGATCTCCGTTCCCGGCAATGATTCTACCAGGTAACTCGTTATATCATAGACCTGTCCGGGAGTTGCGATACCCACGGTATCTGCCAGTGATACAATGCCGATATCCATTTCCACCATTTTATTCACCCATTCAAAAACGATTTCTTCGGAATAAGGATCGCCATAGGGATTACCAAATCCCATGGAAATATAAATAACCAGTTGCTTACCGCTCTTGATACAAAGATTTTGTATCTCCTCCACTCTTTCCAGTGATCCGGCTATCGATGAATTGGTGTTACGTTGTTGAAACGTCTCTGAAACAGAAAAAGGAAAACCGAGGTAAGTTATTTCATCAAACACACTGGCTTCTTCTGCTCCCCTGGTATTGGCAACGATCGCGAGTAATTTTGAACCGCCTGGTTGCAGTTGCAGACCTTTCAGTACTTCAACTGTATCGGCCATTTGCGGGATCGCTTTGGGTGATACAAAACTTCCAAAATCTATTGTATCAAATCCAACCTGCAAAAGTGAATTGATATATGCCGTTTTCTGCGAAGCGGGAATCTGTTTCTTCCAGCCCTGCATCGCATCACGGGGACATTCGATCAATTTTACCGGGGATATATTTTCCATTACAAGGATTATGTGTCAAAAATAAGAACACTAAAGTAAAGGAATAGTTGACAGCCAATGGGTCGGCGTTTGCCCTTACATCCGTTGCTTCATTGCCTCGTAGAGGATAATTCCGGTTGCGACAGACACATTCAGGCTTTCAAAATCACCCGCCATGGGAATCCTGATCTTTTCATCGCATATTTTCAATAACGCAGGATAAATTCCTTTTTCTTCGCTACCCATGACAATCGCGCAGGGTTCTTTGAAACTGCAGTCGAATACATTGGTGGCGGCTTCCATTTCACTGGCGAAGACCTGAATGCCATTCAGGTGCAGTTCATCTACGGCTTTCATGAGACTATTCACACGGCATACCGGAATTTTCTCCAATGCTCCGGCCGATGTAAGGATCGCATCTTCGTTGAGTGCGCCCACTCCTTTGTCAGGAATGATGATCGCATGCACACCACAGCAATAAGCAGTTCGTGCAATGCCACCGATATTGCGGATATCTGTAATGCCATCCAGTATCAGGAAAAGCGGTGTCTCACCTTTTTCTACCACGAACGAGATCATTTCCTGCAAGTCATGGTATTGCACTTTGGCGATCATCGCTACACAACCTTCATGATTAGTGACATTGAAATTATCGAGTTTGGCCACAGGTACATAACTGATAGGGATGGTATACTGGCTGGCCAGTTTCCTGATCTCATCGATGTCCTTACCGGCTGCTTTGGTATCAAGATAGATCTTGTCCAGTTGTTTGCCGGTACGCATCGCATCGGTTACAGCCTGCCGGCCAATCACCAGGGTATTCTTTTTAGGGCGATGTTGCTGTCTGAAATTTTTCACGATGCAAAGAAAAGAAATTAAAATTCAAAAGGTAAAAATCAAAAGACCAGGTCTGTTTGGAGCTTTCGATTTTACCGGAGATCCCCTTCAAGGATCATAAGCTTAACTTTCTGAAGAGCCGCCACCGTCATCACATCTGTAATGTCTCCTTTTTGCAGTAATTGCCAGGCTTCTTCGAAAGGTATCTTCCTGACGATTAATTGTTCTGTCTCTTCCGGTTCGGGATTATGTTGTTCCAGTTGGCGGGCGAGATAGATGAGCGAATATTCATCCGAAACAGAATTCGAAAGATGAAGTTTCAGTAACAATGTCCATTCCTGTGCAACCAGTCCTGTTTCTTCGAGTAACTCCCGCCTGGCTGATTGCAAGGGATCTTTATCATGTGGTCCTCCGCCTTCGGGCAATTCCCAACTGTATTGATTGACGGGGAAACGGTATTGTCCCACCAGCCAGGTATTCATATCCTCATCCAGCACCATGATACCGATGGCTATGTTTTTGAAATGAACTTTCCCATAAATGCCCTTGCCGCCACCGGGATTGATCACATCGAATTCAGTGACCTGTATCCAGTTATTATCGTACACTTCTTTTTGAGAGATGATCTTCCAGGGGTTTTGCTGATCTTCCATATTGTAAAAATAAACAACTAACTCTGGTTTGCAGCCCTATGTGAAACCTATGTCCCTATGTGCCTATGTGGTGAACCTACGCCAATCGGCTATATTACTATAACAGTATTGCGTAATCTTTACCACATAGGCACATAGGGACATAGGTTTCACATAGATATTACTTAATAAAAAAGGGCTTCTGAATTAACAGAAGCCCTTTCAATACCTGCAGGAATTTATTTTATTCCGAATGCTTTTTTAACCTGTGATACATAATCCAGTTTTTCCCAGGTAAACAATTCTACTTTCTTTTTGATGGTCTTGCCATCAGGAGAAGAGAATGATTTTTCCACGATCTCTGGTTTACGGCCCATGTGACCATACGCTGCTGTTTCGCTGTAGATAGGATTACGCAGTTTCAGTCTTTGTTCTATGAAGTAAGGGCGCATATCAAAAATGCCCTGTACGATCTCACCGATCTGGCCATCGCTCATTTTTACATGCGAAGTGCCGAATGTTTTTACGTTGATGCTGGTAGGTTGTGCCACACCGATCGCATAGGAAACCTGAACCAGTATTTCATCAGCTACACCGGCTGCTACCAGGTTCTTCGCGATATGACGTGTTGCATAAGCCGCACTGCGGTCAACCTTGGAAGGATCTTTACCGCTGAAGGCGCCACCACCGTGTGCACCTTTACCACCGTAAGTATCTACAATGATCTTCCTGCCGGTAAGACCTGTATCGCCATGTGGTCCGCCGATCACGAATTTACCGGTTGGGTTGATGTGATATTTAATATTGTTGTTGAACAGCTTTGCATATTTTTTATACTTCGCCTTTACACGCGGGATCAGGATATTGATAACATCCTTCTTGATCTTGTCCAGCATTTTTCTATCATCCTTATCGAAATCATCGTGCTGTGTGGAAATGACGATCGCATCGATACGAACGGGCTGGTTATTATCATCATACTCCAGGGTTACCTGGCTTTTTGCATCAGGACGGAGGTATTTGATTTGCTTATTTTCTCTTCTCAATACAGCCAGTTCAAGTAACAGCTTATGTGCCAGGTCGAGTGCCAGCGGCATATAATCGTCTGTTTCGTTGGTTGCATAACCAAACATCATTCCCTGGTCACCGGCACCTTGTTCTTCTTTCTTGGTACGGTCAACACCCTGGTTGATATCGGCTGATTGTTCGTGAATAGCAGATAATACACCGCAGGAGCTGGCTTCGAACATATATTCGCTCTTGGTATAACCAATCTTGCGGATCACGGCACGGGCTATTTCCTGTACATCCAGGTATGCTTTAGATTTTACTTCACCGGCTAATACTACCTGGCCAGTGGTCACCAATGTTTCGCAGGCAACTTTGGATTGAGCATCAAATGCGAGAAAGTTATCGATCAGCGCATCGGAAATCTGGTCAGCCACTTTATCAGGATGGCCTTCAGAAACACTTTCTGAGGTGAACAGGTAGGGCATATTATTTATTTAAATTTTGGGTTTACGTATTTTGTCAATAGTGAATGATGAATAGTGAATTGTCGATAGCCCATAAGAAACACAGCCATTACTCACAATTGACCACGCACAAATCGGGTGCAAAGATAACAACCCAATACATTCAACATAATGCTTTCCACTAAATTTTAGAGTAAACGATCCGCAGGCGCATTTTCTGTGTAGGATGATTGCCCCCTCCCAGCCTGACCCTGCCTTTAACAGGAGCATTATTGACCGTCACAAGTATTGCTGAACTTTCTGAAGTCGGCGTTGGCCGGTATTGATTGGTGACAAAGAAAGGCGAATACAGGCGCAGATCATAAACAGGTTCTTTGCCATTCACAATGTTCTGCACAT
>CAMLGR010000158.1 GCA_946479615.1 uncultured Bacteroidota bacterium
ATCCCTGCCAATGCAGAACGCAATGATGAAGTGGAGATGAAACCCAATCGCTTTCTTGATAAAGATTACCTGAAAGATTTGGGCGTTATGGTTTATAATGGTGATGGCGGTTCTGATATTGGCCGCAGCCCGCGCAACAGCAATAACTATCTCGTCAATCTTACCCTGAAAGAAAAAGCGGCATTAGAAAAATCGGAGTTTGTCAAAAGCATAACTCCTTACCTGATGACAGAACCGAGCCTGGCTGAATACTTTCCGTATGATACCCTGCATAAATGGTCGACCGATAATTACGGACCGGTATGGGTGCCTAAAAAAGGCGCTACGATCACGATTACGCCCGATAACTATCCGATCTATGAAAGAGCGATCCGCCAGTATGAGCACAATGATTTTTATATGCAGAACGGCAGGTTCTTTCTCAATGGGAAAGAAACCAACCAGTATACTTTCAAGATGGATTATTACTGGATGATGGGAGATAACCGCCAGGGATCGCAGGATTCAAGGTTCTGGGGATTTGTACCGGAAGATCATATTGTAGGAAAAGCCTGGATGATCTGGTTTAGTTGGGAGAATGGCCCCCGCTGGAAAAGGCTATTTAATATCGTAAAATAAACTAACTTTAAATGCCCCTGATACAAGGGGCATTTTTGATTCTAACACTTACCTATGCAGGAAAAAAAATCATCCTTTACATTTCATGTATTTAATCGCCTGAGTGAAATGGATCCGAAAGATGCGGAACTGGTTCGTGCAGCCAGGAAAGCCACCAAAAATGCATTTGCCAAATTTTCCCATTTCAAAGTTGGAGCAGCAGCACGTGTAAAAGGAGAGAAAGAAATCTATACCGGCAGTAACCAGGAGAATGCCGCATACCCGGTAGGTATCTGTGCGGAAAGAGCATTGCTGGCAGCTGTAGCAAGTAAATTCGGACAAAAGGTAATTGAGACCATGGCGATCAGTTATGATAATACGAATAAGGATAAAGACAGCACCGCGCCGATCAGTCCCTGCGGTATGTGTCGTCAGGCGTTACTGCAATATGAAGAAAATACAAAACATCCGATCCGCATACTCATGAGCGGTAAAACCGGTAAAGTAGTGCTGGTTGACGAAGCGAATATGTTGCTGCCACTGCATTTTGGTACCTCTTTTTTGTAGGAGGACTATTTGATAATTCATCAAGAACACGGATAGAAGTGGAATGAACGGATGTAAGGGGATATATAATACATTTTAATCTTGTTCCATTACAATTTGTTTACACGGATAAGATGGATTAGCTGAATATTTTGTTGTCATCTTATTTGCTGACGATACCTATTTTATATCCATCCATCGATATCTATCCGTGTTCTGTTCTTCCCGCCTTCCTTATTTTCTATGTAACAAAAGAATTACTGTTTATACAATCATCAGCCATTTAACACCTGGAACTTACCACCCAACACCCATACAGTCCGCAGCACTCAAAACAAAGTCTGTACTCCATACGCCACCTTTTGTTCATGTTCGAGCAGCCATTTCTTTCTCCATAAACCGCCGCCATAACCAACGAGTTCCCTATTGGAGCCAATCACCCGGTGACAGGGGATGATGATCGCCATATTATTTCTTCCATTGGCATTGGCTACAGCGCGTGTGGCTTTGGGGTCGCCTGTTTTTTTAGCAAGATCGAGATAACTGATCGTTCTTCCGAAGGGAATAGTCGAGAGATAATTCCAGACTTCCTGCTGGAAAGCGGTACCGGCTTGATTGACCGGCAATTCAAATATCCTTCTATCGCCATTAAAATATTGTATCAGTTGCTCTATACACTGAATCAGCAGGGGAGGAATATCGGTAGCCGCTGACTGGCTTTCTTCCGGAGTAGCATGAAAACTTACTTCGCTGACAAAATGTTCTCCGCCGGAGATCCGCAGCAGACCTACCGGTGAATGATAATATGTAGAAACAAGTCCGGCCATTTATTTTATAGTTCTTATTTCAGTAGTAGCCGGTGCCGGATGCGTTATACATCCGGTTACCCGATCTTACAGCCGTTATCGATCTTTTTATCAGCATTCAGCAATACAACATCCTTACCAGCATCATATACACCAAGCACGAGGCATTCACTGATAAAATCAGCGATCTGTTTGGGAGGGAAGTTGATCACTGCTATCACCTGCCTGTTCAGCAGGTCTTCTTTTGTATAATGTACTGTTACCTGCGCCGATGAACGTTTAATCCCAATTTCATTCCCAAAATCGATTTCCAGTTTATACGCAGGCTTCCTGGCTTTGGGAAAATCATGCACGGCAACAACCGTCCCTGCCCGTATATCGATCTTTTCAAAATCATCCCAACTGATCATAAAGAGAAATTTTACCGGAAGCTAATGAATTTTGAAATTCTGGTCCCGCAAAAGGCGGAAGGGGAATTTACCATTCTTTTCTAAAAAAATAAGTCCCGCTGTAGACACAGCAGGACTTAATTAATGGTTCTGATTAGATTCTTAAATTATTTATACGAAACTACATTCTTTTCAGATGTAGCAGCATAGACTTTTTCCGCTTTTACTTCTACCTTTTTCTCCGGTGATTGGTTTACTACCGGTAAAGATGAATTCTTTGTATGCATCTGCGCCAGGGTAGGGGCGATGACCAAAGATACGATAGACATCAATTTAATAAGAATATTCATCGATGGACCGGAAGTATCCTTGAAAGGATCGCCGACTGTATCGCCGGTAACGGATGCTTTATGCGGCTCTGATTTCTTATAAAACATTTCACCATTGATTTCCACGCCTTTCTCAAACGATTTCTTGGCATTATCCCAGGCGCCACCGGCGTTGTTCTGGAACATTCCCATCAGTACGCCGCTTACGGTAGCACCGGCCAGGAAACCACCGAGGGCTTCGGGTCCCATCAGGAAGCCAATGACCAGCGGGGAAATGATTGTAATAGCACCGGGCAATAACATCTTTTTGATAGATGCATCCGTAGAGATCGCCACGCATTTATCATACTCGGGTTTGCCGGTTCCTTCCATGATACCCGGAATGGTTTTAAACTGGCGGCGAACTTCTTCCACCATGCTCATCGCGGCTTTACCTACTGCCTGGATCGCCAGGGAAGAGAATATGAATGGGATCATCGCTCCTACAAAAAGAGCAGATAAAACATCAGCTTTATAAATATCGATGTGCTGGTTATCCGGCATCGCTACTCCTACGAACGCAGCAAATAAGGCCAGCGCTGTAAGAGCTGCAGATGCAATCGCAAAACCTTTACCGGAAGCCGCAGTGGTATTACCAACTGCATCCAGTACATCTGTTTTTTCACGCACATCTTTTGGTAATTCGCTCATTTCAGCAATACCACCGGCATTATCAGCAATCGGACCGAATGCATCGATCGCGAGTTGCATTGCTGTAGTAGCCATCATACCGGCAGCAGCGATCGCCACACCATATAAACCGGCACACTGGTAAGATCCCCAGATACCACCTGCGAGTACAAGAATCGGCAACAGGGTCGATTCCATACCAACAGCCAAACCACCGATGACGTTGGTAGCATGACCGGTAGCAGATTGCCGGATAATTGTCAGCACCGGGCGTTTGCCCATGGCTGTATAATATTCCGTGATAATACTCATCAGCGCACCAACAGCCAGCCCTACACCAATAGCGCCTAATACACCCCATTTGGTGAAGATCACGCTGCGGAGTTCCATTTCTTCGGGTAAGAGCCAGTATACCAGCCCTGCAGCGGCAATAGCGGTGAGGATGATAGAACCCCAGTTACCCATATTCAGGGCCTTCTGGACATTATGTGTATTGATACCGGCTGAATCGCTTACGCGTACAAACCAGGTTCCTGCAATAGAGAATAAGATACCGACACCAGCAATCAGCATGGGAAGGATCACAGGAGAAAAACCACCCAGTGAATCCGAACCGCCAATGATCGAGGTCTGCTGACCAAGTACAATTGTTGCGAGTACGGTAGCAACATAAGACCCGAACAGATCGGCTCCCATACCAGCCACATCACCTACGTTATCGCCCACGTTATCCGCAATTGTAGCGGGATTACGCGGATCATCTTCAGGGATGCCGGCTTCTACTTTACCCACCAGGTCAGCGCCTACATCGGCAGCCTTGGTATAGATACCACCGCCTACACGGGCAAACAGGGCAATTGATTCAGCACCCAGGGAAAAACCCGTCAGTACTTCGATCGTCTTTACCATTTCCTCGCTGTTCAGCGGGGCATCAGGAGCAAAAAGATATTTGAAAACGATAAACAGACCGCCCAGTCCTAATACAGCAAGACCTGCTACGCCCAGCCCCATGACGGAACCGCCGGTAAAGGAAACGTTCAGGGCCTTGCTAAGGCTGGTACGGGCTGCCTGTGCTGTACGCACATTAGCTTTGGTTGCGACCTTCATACCGATATAACCGGCAGTTGCGCTTAAAACGGCACCAATAACAAAGGAGACAGAGATCAGCCAGTGAGAATGTGGGTTGGTGGTGGACATAAAAGCCAGCAGCAAACCAACAATCACTACGAAATAGCCGAGGATCTTCCATTCTGCCCGCAGGAATGCCATTGCTCCTTCAGCAATATAATTGCTGATTTCCTTCATACGGTCGGAGCCCGCATCCTGTTTGGATACCCAATTGAATTTGACTAAAGTGTAGAGAAGACCAATGACGCCCATGAGGGGAACCAGATAGATCAATTTGTCCATAAGTGTCGCTTCTATAATAGAAATTTAAAAGGACGGCAAAGATAGGGGTTAGGGGGCTAAATTGGAAGAGGGAATTATATATTTGTTAACAGGTGAAAAACGTTGATTTTTCAGGTTTTAGCAGCAAAAATCCAGCCCGTTTTGGTTGCCCGGGAATTTCCACCGGTTTTGAGTTTTTAATTTTGACTTTTGACCTTATTTCTCAGTAGCGGAATCAACTATCGAAGGACATTCGCAATTGCACCTTTTGGGTTTCATCTTTTCCGCCTGTTTGATCTTTTGATCGAGCTCCCCGATAAGTCCTGCATTCTTTGCTTCCGCAACCGTAATGTTTATTCCTTCTGTTGAAAATTGCTGAACAGCTGCATTGAATTGTTCTTTGGTTGCACTGGATAACGAAATATCGATGTTTTGCTGTTTCGATACCATGAACTCTTTGATAGAATACGCCATCGAAGTTTTTGTTTCTGTAATGGCGAGTATGTATGCTTTTACATTTTGTGGCAATGGGATTTTTCCATCTTTCGTATTAAATGCATATTGATCCGCTTCTTTAGCTGCTGGTCCTCCTTCCAATAAAATTTTAAAAAACGGGATGACCAGGTATACATTGATCTTCTCTTTGTACTGGCCGGTAATGCGAACAAACAGCTCACTTTCATCCACACCATCACGTCCTTTCATCAGCATATCGATATTGAACCTTCCAACGGTTTCGATGCTGAACTAGCGGTCCCGTATAAGTAGATACATTTTATATCTTTTACATAAAATAGTAACCTCTGTTTTTATATTTTTTTTGAAAAGACGCCTCGGCTTACTGAGAATCCTGCTGTATGCGTAAAAATGCCTCTCCCAATGCTTCGGTGATATCTCCCGCCAGCATCGATTCCATCGATAATTTTTGAGCAACCATATCACCCGCAAGACCATGCAGGTATACACCCAGTACGGCCGTTTCACTGCTGCTATATCCCTGTGCCATCAACCCGGTTAGTATACCGGTCAGCACATCACCACTTCCACCGGTAGCCATACCTGCATTACCAGTCGAATTAAAAAATCCTTTCCCATCGGGAGTAGCGATCAGTGTATGATGACCTTTCAGGATGATGATCACATTCAGTTCTTTTGCCTTCTGCAGCGCGAGTTCTATCCGTTCAAAATCATTTGCTTTCTCACCAAACAATCTTTCAAATTCCTTTGGGTGGGGTGTAAGAACAGAACCACCCGGTATCAGTTGATATAAATCTTTTTGAGAAACGAGTATATTCAATGCATCGGCATCGATCACAACGGGACTGCGGTAGGAATCGAATATTTCCCTGAGCAGCATTTTTGTTTCCGAGGCAGTGCCAATACCGGGACCGATACCGATCGCTTCATACTTTGTAAGATCATCATCAATGCGTGTAGGAAAGGATGAATTGAAATCAGTCATTACCATCGCTTCGGGCACTGAAGTTTGCAGGATAGCATACCCGCAGGAGGGAACATGACAGGTAAGCAAACCTGTTCCGCTTCGTAAACAAGCCCTGGCAGATAGTACAGCCGCGCCGATCTTACCATAACTGCCCGCTACCAGCAACGCATGCCCAAAATTTCCTTTGTGTGAAAAACGGTTGCGTGGCTTATGTATTGAACGGATCATCTGTTTATCCGTTAATTCATATTGGCTGTACACCTTATGCTCGTATGCAGGATGCAGACCAATATCGAGGATATGCACTTCCCCTGTATATGCTGCATTCTCAGCGACTAAAAAAGCAGGTTTATAACATTGAAAGCTCAATGTATGTTTTGCTTTTACGATTGTATTTCCTTTGGAGGAACGGTCGGTGAACAATCCACTGGGTATATCGACCGATACCACTTCACGCCCCGAATCATTGATATGCTCAACCATTCTGGCGGTCACATCTTCCAGCGCGCGATTTAATCCCGATCCATATAAAGCATCGATAATTACCTGCCCGGATGGGAAAGCATGAAAGTGTTCCGTTGATTGTATAAAATGAATATCAGCAGTGAGTGATTGCTGTAATCGTGCAAGATTGGTTTGAAAATCATCCGTACCCTTATGACCAAATTCAAGAATATAAATCGTAACGGGATATCCTTTATTCATCAGCATTCTTGCAATGGCAAGCCCGTCACCACCATTATTGCCTTTGCCGCAAAACACCGCAAAGGAAGCGGCATCGGGGCGATTGCGCATCAGCCAGCTTACACAGGCAACTGATGCTCTTTCCATCAGATTGATGGAGCTGATCGGCTCATGTTGAATGGTAAACTGGTCCCAGTCTCTTATTTCCTGTGCTGAAAGTATTTTCACAACCTAAAGTTGGGAAACTATTCTGATACTATAAACTATGTGTGTATTTCTATGTGCCTATGTGGTAAAAAAGCTAGTAGCAAGTAGTTAGTAGGGAATAGGAATTCACTCCTTACTCGCCACTCGCTATTTCCCATTACCCATTTTACCACATAGGCACATAGAAACATAGAAATACACACATAGATTTAGAAACGGGAGGGTGCGATTGGGGCTTGCTTTTTACTCACGGCTATTGTTTTCTGCAATACAATAGACTTGCCTTCATTATCATCTTCGTCGGTACTTCCTTCATGGTCCTTATCCTGTCCGTAAGATCCGAAGATATCATAGAGTTTATGCGCCGTTGAATAGATGCCGCGGTTGAATTTATTTCCCAGGATGATGATCGTTGCTTTTTCATCGGTCAGCCTGGCAAAAGCAGCATTGAAACCATGCCAGCGGCCAAAATGGTAGATCACCTTTTTGCCGTTCTTTAATAACAGCATCCGGAATCCCAACCCATAATTATGGATAGAAGGTTTTTCCAGGCTGTAAGGAGTAAAGGCTGAATCAAGCATATTCTTGCAAAGTACCTTCTCGGTATACAATGCCTGGTCCCATTTCAACAAATCCCTGGGTGTGGTGTATACATTCTTGTCGCCATAAGTGCCTTCCAGGAAATCATTTTTCCAGACAGTGTTATTATAATTATAGGAAGTAACTACTTTGCCAGTATGCGCCAGACTATAAACAAACGTATGTTTCATTTGCAAAGGGCCAAAGATCGTTTGTTGCATATAATCGGGAAATGACATGCCGCTGATCTTTTCCACGATCAGCGCCAGCAGCACAAAATTGGTATTGCAATAGCTGAAGCGGCGGTTAGCCTGGAAATATTTGCCGGGCTTTTCGGTATACAATGCCTGGAGCACATCATTATTAGTGGCGCATACTTTCTTATCCCAATCCGGGTTTTTATCCATGAAATAGAGATAATTGGGAAGACCGCTGCGATGATTCAGCAATGTTTTCACGGTCACACCAGGGTAGGGGAGACCGGGAAAGAACTTTTGTATGGAATCGCTTAAAGAGAGTTTACCCTGTTGCACCAAACCCAGCACAGCCGCTGCTGTAAAGGTTTTGCTGGTAGAAGCGATATGGATAGGAGTGGTATCAGTCATTACATCCTTTGTTGTCATATCCGCATAACCAATATACTTTTCATACAGGGGATTGCCGTCTTTGGCAATAAGAATGCTTCCGTTAAAACCATGATTGACCAGGTGCGATTCGAAAAAATTATTCAGTTCACGGACATATTTCCGGAACTCGGCTTTGTTCATCGCAGTGGGGGTAGGGGCGTAAAATTGCAACGAATCCTCGGGAGCAGGTTCATCATGCTTTTTAGCAGTAGAGGCACGGTTGCAGCTATATACAATGATAGCCAGCAGAGCAATTTTTAGTAAGGCGTTTTTCAAGGTCGGATGATTTCAACAAAATAAATAAGCAATCTTCTAATAACCAACTCTAATTTTTCCCCAATACTTCATTAATCTTAATAACTGCATGGTTATATTTGCAGTATGGCAGCAACAGACATTACAAGCTATCCAAAAGAAAAAATCAGGATACTTTTTTTAGAAAACATAAGTGATCAGGCCGTCAAAAACTTCCAGCGTCAGGGATACACACAGGTCGAAAAAATCACGAAAGCCCTGACCGAAGATGAATTAATCAAAGAAATAAAGGATGTTCATATCCTTGGTATACGATCCAAAACGAAGATCACCCCTAAAATATTGGATGCCGCTAAAAAATTACAGGCTATCGGGTGCTTTTGCATAGGGGTAAACCAGGTGGATCTGAAAGAAGCCACCAAAAAAGGCATAGTTGTATTCAATGCTCCTTATTCCAATACGCGTTCGGTAGCGGAACTGGTGATCGCATTGGCCATTATGCTGATCCGCCGCATCCCTGACAAAAACACCTCCGCTCACCAGGGCATCTGGATGAAAGAATCCAAAGGGAGCTATGAACTCCGGGGAAAAACACTTGGTATTATAGGGTATGGTAATATAGGGTCACAGGTAAGCGTACTTGCCGAAGGAATGGGTATGAAAGTGCAGTTCTATGATGCCGAAACCAAACTGCCATTAGGTAATGCCAGTGATGCCAAATCATTAAAAGAGCTGGTCGGCACATCCGATGTGATCACATTGCATGTACCGGAAAATCCGCAGACAAAGAATCTTGTTAATAAAGCGCTTTTAAAGAATTTTAAAAAAGGATCCATTCTTATCAATTATGCCAGGGGCGAAGTTGTGGACCTTGATGCATTACGCGTGGCAATTGAAGAGGGCCGTATCAGCGGTGCTGCTATCGATGTATTTCCGTGGGAACCTGAAAAGAACGGTGATAAATTCGATACACCTTTACAGGGTTTGCCCAATGTAATTCTTACACCGCATATCGGTGGATCAACCGAAGAGGCACAACAGAACATCGGGGAAGATGTAAGCGCCAAATTGTTCAATTACCTGGAAAAAGGAATCACCTTTGGTTCGCATACGATTCCCGGTCTGTCATTGCCGCCACAGGAAAATACACACCGGATCCTGCATATACATAAGAATGTACCGGGTGTATTATCAGAGATCAATACTCAACTTTCCAAACATCATATCAATATCCTTGGTCAGTATCTCAAGACCAATGATAATATCGGCTATGCCGTGCTGGACCTGGATAAAAAATTATCCACCCAGGCATTACAGTTATTGAAAGAAGTAAAGGAAACGATCAAAGTACGTTTGCTATATTGATTTCATCTGACAACTTATTAACTATGGCCGGTATAACCACATCGATAGCTCCCTGGTTATCGATATAGCTTGCCCTATTGAGAAACCGGCATAAATAATTATTTCCATGTTTTATTGATACACAAACGATCCGGCCTATCCAGGCAGGATGTTTGTAACCATTTATGGCAAAACTATACCACCGATTATTTACATTATTTTCAATAATTATTGAAAATAATGTAAATTTGTACGGTAAAACCAAGTATCATGAAAGTAGTAATCGTAGGAGCAGGATTCGGGGGTCTTAAACTGGCCCGCAAGCTCAATAACAAGGCAGGATTTGAAGTCACATTGGTAGACAGGTTCAATCATCACCAGTTTCAGCCCTTATTTTACCAGGTCGCTACGGCAGGGCTGGATGCAAGTAATATTTCTTTTCCGCTGCGAAAAGTATTTCATAACAGCAAAAATGTAAAGATCAGGGTACAGGCGCTGAAAGAGATCGTACCCGCAGAGCATAAGATTATTACGGACGTGGAAGAAATGCCGTACGATGTACTGGTGCTGGCTATGGGCGCCGGTACTAACTTTTTTAATAATGCACAAATAGAGGCGAATGTCC
>CAMLGR010000159.1 GCA_946479615.1 uncultured Bacteroidota bacterium
ATCGGCGGCACCAATGGCACCAGCAACGGTATCATCCCTATGCTGCGTGTGTATAATGATACAGCTCGTTATGTAGACCAGGGTGGTGGCAAACGCAAAGGCGCTTTTGCTGTCTATCTCGAACCATGGCATGCTGATGTGTTTGAATTTCTTGATCTCCGTAAAAATCATGGTAAAGAAGAAGCCAGGGCACGTGATCTTTTCTATGCCTTATGGATCTCCGACCTTTTCATGAAGCGTGTAGAAGCCAATGAGAGCTGGTCATTGTTCTGTCCCAACGAAGCACCCGGACTGAGCGAATGCTGGGGTGAAGAATTTGAAGCCCTGTACCAAAAATATGAAGCTGCAGGTAAAGCAAGAAGAACAGTGAAAGCACAGGACCTCTGGTTTGCTATTCTCGAAGCACAAATTGAAACCGGCACTCCTTATTTATTATATAAAGATGCCGCTAACAGGAAAAGCAACCAGCAAAACCTGGGTACGATCAAGAGCAGCAATCTTTGTACAGAGATCATCGAATATACCAGCAAGGATGAAGTAGCAGTATGTAACCTCGCCTCGCTCGCCTTGCCAAGATTTGTAACCAATGGTACTTTCGATTTTCAGACCTTGTATGATGTAACCTACCAGGCCACGCTGAACCTGAACAAGATCATCGATTATAATTACTACCCGATCGAAGAAGCGCGTAATTCAAATATGCGTCATCGCCCGATCGGTTTAGGTGTACAGGGTCTCGCTGATACATTTATCCTTTTGCGCCTGCCATTTGAAAGCGATCTTGCAAAAATGCTCAATAAGAATATTTTTGAAACGATCTATTTCGCGGCTATGACAGCCAGCAAAGACCTTGCAAAGAAAGATGGCGCTTACGAAACATTCGCCGGCTCACCCTTATCAAAAGGCATTTTCCAGTTCGATATGTGGGATGTACAACCCGGTGATCGCTGGGATTGGGAAACGCTGAAAAAAGAAGTAATGGAGTTTGGTGTACGCAATTCATTGCTCGTTGCACCGATGCCAACTGCTTCCACATCGCAGATATTGGGTAATAACGAATGCTTTGAACCTTATACCAGCAATATCTATACAAGACGCGTATTAAGCGGTGAATTTGTGATCGTCAATAAACATTTGCTGAAAGACCTGGTTAATCTCGGTCTGTGGAATAATAACATGAAAAACAGGATCATTGCCGCCAATGGTTCCGTACAAAATATACAGGAGATACCTGCTGATATCAAGGAACTGTATAAGACAGTTTGGGAGATCAAGCAGCGTAACCTGATCGATATGGCAGCCGATCGCGGCGCGTTTATCTGTCAATCGCAATCCCTGAACCTGTTCGTAGATACGCCAAGTGCTTCCAAACTGACTTCCATGCATTTTTATGGCTGGAAAAAAGGATTGAAAACAGGTATGTATTATCTCAGAACACAAGCTGCTGCACAGGCAGTTCAGTTCACTATCGAAAAACAAGGCAGTGAAGAAATGCAGCCGCTGGTTCCCACAGCCGTTGTTACTGATAATAATAATGATGGCAGCGATATCATACCAGACTTTACCGATGGCGCTACCTGCACCATGCAGGATGGTTGTATCAGTTGCGGATCATAAACTCACTTTCGATCTGGACGTAAGGGCATGCTACTTTGGTACATGCTCTTTTTTTTGTCCTTATTAATAAATATAAAATGTAAAAGCTGATCAACTTTTACATTTTATATTTTACATTCTGCATTTTACATTTTAATCTTAATACCCCCATTGATCACGAACCCTTCCGTATGTGTCCAGATATCATCGAAGACAGGATTGTTGTGCGGACCATCGGCTACCGTTTTGAATTTACTTTGCCGGGTATCGGTAAAATTTTCAAAGTTGACAAAGACACTGAATTTTCTAAACGGCTTCTCCACCATAAAACCAAATTCCCAGAAATCAGCGGTCTTTGTGCCGTTGTATAAATATTGCGGGCTGGTATAATATCCTTCCAAACCGATTTTCAAAAAATCATGCTTTTCATAGATCAGCGCCGAATTGAATTTATGTTTGGGTACCAGGGGCAGGAATTGATTACCGGTCAGGTATTTTGCCTTCGTATCGGTGAGCGTATATCCCAGGAATAATTTAAAGTTATGTTTGAAGATCAATTTGGCATTGGTTTCAAATCCTTTGCTCTGTACCGGTCTGTTTGCATTCGCAAAGAATAATTGACCGGTGCCATTATCCTGCAATACCAACGGGCGATCGATCCATGTATAGAAAAATAATTGATTGAAAGAAAAATCAAGATCAGATCCCAATCTTGTTTTGAAATTGAGATCGGCAGTACCACCATAACTTCTTTCCGACCTGGCATTATCGATAAGCTGCACACCCTGGTACTGGATCGTCTCGGTCCTTTCCGTAAACATAGTGGGTGTCTTGTAACCCATACCTGCACCAATGCGGGAAGACAACTTATCATTATATTTTACCAGCAAGGAGACACGTGGCAGTACAAAAAATTCATTGTTGGAATAAATGGTATTGGAATAGCGCGCAAAATCCAACCGTACTCCCGTTTCCAGTTTTATCTTTTCTGAAATATCCCAGTTATCCTGTGCATAGGCGCCGGCGGTTGTGGTGCGGGCATCCCTGTTCGCAGCGCTGCTTTTCTTTTCATTAAAATAATCATACAACACATTTGCGCCGGCAACAATAGCATGAGATGAACGGTTGACGAGATAAGAAACATCAGTAAAACTATTATACCCGATCCCATCAAAATGATAAAGGGGAATATTGATATGCCTGTCAAAAATGGAAAAGCTTTGTTTGACAGTAAGATGCTTATCCTCACTGATTCTTCGCTGCATTTCGAATGTCGTGATATTCCGTATCGTATTATTTTCTTCAAAATACTGGTGATCACCATCGGTTTTCCCCTTGATGACCTCCACATCCCCTCCCTTGCGGTCGCTTTTGGTAAAACTATTGCCGATTATGAATGTCATATCATCACCACTATATAAAAACAGCTTGGGATGTATGGTAAATTCAAATGATTCCGGCAACTCAGTAAAATCATCTTTATCTACATCATATAATTGCTGGTTATTTGCCATAGCCAGTAATGTATAGCCAGCCTTTTTATTTCGTCCCGAAGAAAAATAACCCAGGTTGGTTTGCCCAACATTGGATTGATTCAACAGCCAATTATTTTCAGCATTGACACCAGGTGTTTTCGATATGAAATTCACTACACCGGCAATAGCGCCGCCACCATATAAAGTGGAAACGGGCCCTTTGATGATCTCGACCTGTTTCAGATCCAATGGCGGAATTTCCAGTACACTTAACCCGCTGGAAAAATTCCCGAAGTTGGCAAATCCATCTTTTAATAACTGCGTATAACGGCCGTCCAGTCCCTGGATACGAATACTGGCATTGCCACTGGTCGCCGAAGTTTGTTGAACCTGTATACCGGTGCTTTCATGCAACAGCATAGATACATTTCCCGGCCGCATGTTTGCTTTCTCATCGATCTCTTCTGCTTCGATCACTTCTACGCGGGTAGGAATATTCCGGATGCTGCGGCTCGTACGGGTAGATTGCACGATCACTTCTTCTTCCTCTTCACCAGGTTCCAGGCCGATAATAATTATACTATCTGCCGGAACGGTGGTCGAAATTTCTTTTTCTCCAAATCCTGCATAGGAAACAGCTATTTTATATTTTCCTTTTGGCAGATCATTAAATCCAACTTTTCCCGCGCTATCGGTTATGGCATTCCTTTTCAATGCAGGTAAAGAGACAGTAGCCGCTTCCAGCGCGGTGCCATTAGCAGCGTGAATGATTTTTATAGTAAGCGGATGTTGAGCAAAGGACACGACAGCACATAATAGTGCCATTATCAGTAACCCTGTTTTGTTCATGGGTGATTTTTTAGTGAATGAATACAATAAATTCAACAATTCATTACACTAAACGGGGAGGTTGCCAGAAATCGTAATGCACACCGGAAACGAAGGAAGGAATAAAACTGGCATACATGCGATTAACATCGGCCATATATACATCGATGTGAATAGTAGTAACATCCAATGTAACGGAAGCACAACTTTCACAATTGAAGAACGGGGAGCAGGTGCCGCAATCTTTATCACCATTCTGATGTTTGGCTTCCTGTTGGGCAACAGGTTTTTCATCAGGACAGTTATCAAACGCACAACAGGGAACTACAGCAAGCAGTATGAAATAAAAAGCAAGTATGTAGTTTAAAAATTTCATTGAGGCAAAGCTAATACATTTTATTTTTCTCTTACCACATAGGATCATAGGAATATAGGTTTCACATAGACATGCCTATGTGTATTTCTATGTTTCTATGATCCTATGTGGTAAAGAAATCAGCGAAGTAATAATTCACAAGGCTTCAATCCTGTATGTTTCTTGAAGGCGGTAGAAAAATGCGAGATGGAAGAATAGCCGAGCAGCAGGGAAACTTCTGTTACACTCAATCCTTTTTCATATAAAAGATATTTCGCATGCTCCATACGCTGGCTCTGGTAAAAATCGAATATCGTGGTACCGAACATTTCTTTGAACCCTTTTTTCAGGTAACATTCATTCATCGCCACTTTACGGCTCAGTTCTTTGATCGTGATCGGTTCGCCGATATGCTGGATCAATATCTCTCTTGCCTTGATGATCTTTTCGCGGTCGGCTTCATTTGCCAGGAACTTGCAGTTGATCGTATCGATCTCCTTTTCTCCAACCATGCAATCCATGCTATGAAGCAACAGCATCTGGATCTGCGCATTGATAAAAATATTACCAAGCGTATCGGTATAATTATTATTCAGCATGGCTTCCAGTACCATTCTCGATTTGCCACAGAGCGGCAATATCTTGGTAAAAGAAGATCGTTTGGTAAAACTTAATACTTCATCACTCAATACGGCATCACTGGTATGACGTGGTTTTACAAATTGTGATAACTGTGCCGGTGTAAAACGGAAGCTCAGCATATCCACGCTCTCTTCTTTTTCCAAACAATCCTTTGAGAGGTTCATCCGGCATTTAGTGCACTCCATATTTTTCTGGCGGCAATACACGTTTCCACTTACACAAAATTTCAGTTCAAGATAACTGTCCCCGTCTTTTTCTTTTTCGTAATGATAAACCAGTATACCTGTGTCCTCAAAACTGGATTGCACATTACGGCGATAACGGCGAATGAGATATTGTACAGAACCCGGCGCCTGTTGTTCCCGTTCATGCAAAAGCGTAAGCTGCTCCTGCATGGGTGCTTGCTTATAAGCTAATGTCATAATATCGGGGGCTGTGTGCATCGGACTGCAAATTTACATCTGTAGCACCGATTTTCAGCCACCGGTTTGTCTAAAAAATGGTTTTATCGCCGATACGCTAAAAAAACTTCTGTTTTTGGCTGTAACTGTTACCTTTGTGCGGTCACGTATAAAACGTGACTTTTTTGTAAGAATTCTGCATGATTCATCCGCATACATACATTCATCCCAATGCAAGACTGGCGACTAATGTAAAAATCGATCCTTTCACCGTCATCCACCAGGATGTAGAGATCGGAGATGGTACCTGGATTGGCTCTAACGTGACAATTATGGAGGGAGCCCGGATAGGCAAGAATTGCCGGATCTTCCCAGGCGCCGTTATTGCGGCCATTCCACAGGATTTGAAGTTTCAGGGTGAATATTCTAATGTTTTTATCGGCGATAATACTACGATACGTGAATTTGTGACCATTAACCGGGGCACCAAGGACCGGGATAAGACCGTAATTGGTAAAAACTGCCTGATCATGGCGTATTGCCATTTTGCCCATGACTGTTTTGTGGGTGATAATTGCATTACCAGCAATAATACACAGGTAGCCGGCCACGTAACGATTGGCGATTGGGCTATTTTAGGTGGTATGTGCGCTGTGCATCAATTTGTTAAGATCGGGCAACATTCATTTGTGAGTGGTGGATCGCTGGTAGGAAAAGACGTTCCTCCCTATATCAAAGCGGCCAGGACGCCGCTCAGTTATTCCGGGGTGAATTCGATCGGCCTGAAACGGAGAGGCTTCAGCGTAGAACGTATTAACCAGATACTTGATATTTACAGGGTGCTTTACAACAAGGGCATGAATACCAGCCAGGCCGTGGAATATATTGAAGAAGAAATGCCGGCTACCGACGAACGTGATGAAATTCTGACCTTCATCCGCGAAAGCGGCCGGGGAATTATCAAACGGTTCACCAAAGGAAACGGCGATGACGATCTCCCTATCTGACGCGGGCAAACGCTTTAACCGCGAATGGATCTTCCGGCATATCAACTATACATTCGAATCAGGGAATTCCTATGCGATCATCGGACCTAACGGTTCGGGAAAGAGTACATTGCTGCAGGTGTTGAGCGGGAGTATGCATTTCAATGAAGGAAAGATACAGTGGGTGGGTGGTAATGGACAGCCGGCGACAATTGCAGCCGAGGAAGTTTATAAATATATATCCATTTGTGCACCTTATCTCGAAGTAGTGGAAGAGATGACACTGAAAGAGTTCCTGGAATTTCACCAGGGATTCAAACCCTTTTTGCAGGGAATATCTATCGAAACAATCATAGCCGCCGTTGGTCTTGAAAAAGCAGCCGATAAACAGATCCGTTATTTTTCTTCGGGGATGAAACAACGGGTGAAACTGGCACAATGTATTTTCTCCGATACCGCCCTGGTATTACTGGATGAGCCCTGCACCAATCTCGATCTTCCGGGCATTACCCTTTATCATCAACTGATTGATCAATATGGCAAAAACAGAACTATATTGGTAAGCAGTAATGACGAAGTGGAATATCGTTTCTGCAAAGAGAAGATCATGATCAATGATTATAAAAAATAGACTTCTCCTGTTTTTCAAATTCTTATGTGCATCTATGTGGCTTACCGTGGAAGGATTCGAACGTATAGATCGGATAAAATAAGGGATAAGGAACAAAAAAGTAAGGAATGAGAAAGTAACTTAACTATAGAATGCTCATCACTTTCTCATTCTTTATTCCTTATTTCAAATTTCTTATTTCTTTAATGCACATTACTCAGATCAAGCTTCTCCCCTTCTTTCTTCTTTCCTTTTACCAGTAACACAAAAGGAACACAGATCAGGAACATCAGGCCGATATAGAGAAATACGTCCATATAGGATAATACATTCGCCTGTTTTGTTACCGAATATTCTATCGATTTATATGCATCCTGTAAGGCGATATTCGCCGGAATTCCCTTTGCCATAAACCCGTGCTGAAGGGCATTGACATGATCCTGTACCTGCTGGCTGTTTATATCCAGTTTACTTACCAGGTCGGCCCGGTGTTGCATATTCTTACGCGCCATGAACGTAGTAATGGCTGCAATACCAAACGAACCTCCCAACTGCCGCATCATACCGGTAAAGGCGGCTCCATCGCCGATCTCCCTTCCTTTTAATGTGCTTAACGACATAGTGGTAATAGGGATAAACAATAATCCCATACCCAGACCACGAAGGATCAGCATCCAGAAGAAAGAGGAAGCACTGGTGGAAGGAGTTAATATTTTATATCCCCAGAAACAAAACGCAAAAAATATACTCATCCCCAACGCTACCAGGTATTGCTGTTTGACGCCCCGCTGTATCATCCGTCCTATCACCGGCATCATAAATGCCGTGGCTATCGATGAAGGAAGAAGCAGTAACCCTGCCTGGGTTGCTGTCCAGCCTAAGGTTGCCTGGGTATATAAAGGAATGATAAACGTAGATCCGTACAATCCGAATCCCATGATAAACGAAAGAATAGTTCCGACCCGGAGGTTCCCATTCCTAAGTACTTTCAATTGCACGACAGGATTTCGATAGGTGGTCTCCCGCCAGATAAAAAAGAAACATCCCAGGATAGCCGTAACAGTTAAGAAAATAATGATGTTATCGCTGAACCAGTCATCATCCTGTCCTTTTTCCAATACATATTGAAGCGAACCGACAAATACAGCGAGTAAAGCGATCCCTCCCCAATCAATATCCCTGACAGCGCTTTTTTCTGCATACTTCGGACTTTTTACAAATTGCAAAGTGAGTAAGACAGCGATAATACCTAACGGAATATTTATATAAAATATATAGGGCCAGGTAGCATGATCCACAATAAAACCACCCAAAGGAGGTCCGAGTGTAGGACCAACAATAACTCCCATGCCATAGATCGCCTGTGCCATGCCCCGTTTTTCAGGAGGATAACTTTCTGTGATGATCGTTTGCGAAGTAACCAGTAATGCACCACCGCCTAATCCCTGCAGGAAACGGAAAATGATCAGTTCTACAATGCCATTTGCATTACCGCATAAAAAAGAACAGACCGTAAATAGCATAATAGAAGCGGCAAAATAATTTCTTCGTCCGAATTGTTGTGAGAGCCAGCTGGTCATGGGAACGATAATTACGTTACCGATCGCATAAGCTGTTACTACCCAACCAACCTCGCTGACGGTAGCGCCCAGGTTACCTCTCATATCATTCAGGGCCACGTTAACGATCGTTGTATCCACTATCTCCAGGAGCGCACACATAATAGCGGTAACCGTAATGATCACCCGCCTTGAGCCGTATTCTACCAATGAAGCTGCTTGTACCATGTTGTGAGTTGTGAGTGGTCAGTGGTGAGCAGGCTCACGACTGATCATCCCACTTATTATTTTAAAATTTTTTATAATCAATTCTCCAGGAGGCGCGGGCTGTTCATCATTCAATGCCAATGATTGAGAAAAGCTGTATACATCCAGTCTTGTGTGAGCAGGTTGTAAAAACATAATTCTAAGCCTTAATGAATAAGAACTTAATTTACAACCCTCCAATTTTATTCACCATTCACCATTCACCTAATCAAGATGCACATCCACCAGTACATTCATCCCGGGTCTTAATTTTTTTACCAATGAATCTCCCTGTTCAAATTCTATTCTTACAGGAAGACGCTGTACTACTTTTACAAAGTTTCCACTGGCATTATCAGGAGGCAATAAAGCAAATGTTGATCCTGTAGCAGGTGAAAAAGAAGCCACACGGGCTTTAAAATCGTGACCGGAATAAGCATCTACTTTTACAATTACCAACTGACCGGTTTTCATTTTATCGAGCTGGGTTTCTTTAAAGTTTCCTATCACCCATACATTTTCGCTATGCACTATGCTGAACAAAGCCTGTCCTGCCTGTAAATACTGGCCAGGTTGTATACCTACCTTAGATACCAGGCCATCCTGCGGCGCTGTGATCACCGTATAAGAAAGATTGAGTTTTGCTGCTTCTACATCCACTTCACGCTGGTGAATAGTAGCATCTGCAATATTGATCTGCGAAGCGGTGGCATTGCTTTGTACCGATACGGCATTGGTTTGCTGTGAAGCCTGTTTCTTTTGTTCCTGTAATATTTCCAGCTGGCGTTCTGCCGTTTGCTTGGCAGCCAGCGCCTGCTCATATTGTTGTTGTGTAACAGAATGATCCTTGATCAGGTTATTATACCTCTCATAATCCTGCGATGTGCGCCATACCGTTACTTTCGCTGCTTCGATCTGTGCATCCACTGTACCAACAGATGCCTGTGAAGTGGCAATATTGGCCCGTGCCGCTGAAGTAGTTGCCTTTGCACTGTTAAGATTGGTACGGGCGATCTGCAAAGCGGCATCTGCCTGCTCTACCTTGATCACATAATCACGGTTATCGAGTACCAGCAAGGTGTCACCTTTCTTTACCTGCTGGTTATCTCTTATACGTACTTCGGTCACATAACCGGCTACGCGGGGAATAACAGGACTGATATCTGCACTTATTTGTGCATCATCTGTTTCTTCATGATGAAGACTGTGATAGTACTTGGAAATACCAAACCATGCGCCACCAATTACCAGCACCGCCAGTATAATGATAAAAACCGGGTTTCTTTTCTTGGGAGTTGCTGCTCCATTCTGTGTTTCGTTAGTTGTTGCCATATCTTATTGACTTAGAATTTTTTTTATTTTTTTTCGCTGATGCCTGCTGATTGTAATAATTGGTTGTAAGAGACGACGGCATCCGCTTTTGCAAATACATAATTCAATCTTGCCTGTAACTGCGCCACATCTGCATCGAGCAGATCGGTAGTGGTCGCAAGACTATTATCATATTTATTTTTCGTGATGCGATAATTTTCATCCGCCTGTTCTACCGCTTTATTATATACTTCGATTTTTTTACGGCTGCTTAAGAGATCGAGATAACTTTTATTGACCTGCAATCTCACCTGGTCATTCATCAACGCCTCATTCGCATTGATCTCTTTTACACGACCCTCGGCCTGCTGTACTTTCGATTTTGTTTTCCAGAGCGAACCGATGTTATAAGAAACACCGACACCGATATTCACGGCATTGGTAACGGTAAAGACTTTTGG
>CAMLGR010000160.1 GCA_946479615.1 uncultured Bacteroidota bacterium
TCAGTGTAGCATTCTCCGGCAGTTTGCCAGCTACAGAATGGATCTTGGTTGTTTCCAGGGCTTCCTGTAATGATAAAGGCGGTAGTATGGTCGGCAGCCTCTTTGCCAGCATCGTTTTGCCGGCACCCGGCGGACCGATCAGTATGGCATTATGACCGCCGGCTGCTGCTATCTCCAATGCGCGCTTGATATTTTCCTGTCCTTTTACATCAGCAAAATCTATTTCAAAATCATATTGCGAAAGAAAAAATTCTTCGCGTGTATTGATAATGGTGGGCTCCAACCCTCGTTCATTATTCTTGAAAAAATCAATGACCTCGTTGATATGACTGACACCATATACATTCAACTGGCTGACCATCCCTGCTTCTTTTGCATTCATCGTAGGAACGATCAACCCTTTGAACCCTTCTTTTCTTGCCTGTATTGCGATCGGCAAAGCCCCTTTGATCGGCCGCAGATTTCCATCAAGACTTAATTCACCCATGATCACATAAGATGACAGGACTTCATTGTTTTTTAATTGCTCCGAAGCACCCAGTATTCCCAGTGCGATCGGAAGATCAAAAGCCGTCCCGCTTTTTTTTATATCTGCCGGCGCCATATTCACCACCACCCTGGTCCTGGGCGACTGGTAATTATTGGTTTTAAAAACGCTTTCAATTCTTTGCAGACTTTCTTTTACGGCACTATCAGGCAATCCTACAATTGCATGATCTTTTCCCGATGAAGGAAACCAGTTTACTTCTATCGTTATCGTAATGGCTTCCACACCGTACACGGCGCTGCCAAATGTTTTTACCAGCATGGAGGAAATTTAGTGCAGCCGGATGAATCCCCCAATGTAAAAACACCGTTTAAAAATGTTTTATCAACGCATTAAGGTGTGTGAATTATTTTCCCGGAAAATAAAAGGTTTATATCAGGGTCTGCCTGTACCTGTTGCGGAGCCTGGGCCAAAGGAAGATGAAATACCTGCAAGGCTTCCGATACCTGTATCGTTGTTGTTTTCGCTTTTATACCGGTTGTTTCTACCGATATATCCAGTGGAAACACAAAAGCTGTTGCCTGTGTCTGCTGTACGGTGATGACCAGTTCATGTTTTTTTGGATCGTATTTCCATTTTATATCAAGCATTGGGATGCCGGCTGTATACAACCATTGCTGAAAGAAAACAGCCAGGTTTTTGCCTGATGTTCTTTCAAAAACCCTCTGCAGGTCACGCGTATCGGCATTTTTCCCTGTATATTGTTCGTAGTAGTTCTGAATCGATTTATGAAAGACACTGTCTCCCAGTTGACGGCGCAGCATGTGCAATATCCAGCCACCCTTCTGGTAACTATTGGCGTTTAAAAGGCTCATGTAAGGAGATACAGAATCGACAACGGGATGATGATTATTTTTTACAAATGCAGTTACCTGGTCGCGGTCTTCCAGCCGCATGGCGCGGGCTGTATCTGCACCATATTTTTTTTCCATATAAATAATGGTGAGGTAAGTCGCAAATCCTTCACTCAGCCACAGATGGGCAAAGCTTTTTTCCGTAGTCATATCGCCAAACCACTGGTGCGCGATCTCATGCGCAAATAATGTTTCCTGGCTTTTTCTGCCATCGACCGAATTTTCAAAATAGAAGATAGCGCTGGCATTTTCCATACCTCCAAACGTGGTCAGTGATTGAACATTGGCCAGCTTTTTATAAGGATAAGGCGCAATATAACTATTGAAAAAACCAAGTATGTCTTTTGCATAAGCATAATCGGAAAATCCATTGCTCCTGTTTTTGGCATAGACCCAGGTAGTAACGGGAATACAATTTACATCGCCCGTATATCGAACCGCAAAATCAGCCGCACCGATCACGATTACTTTGACCGGTAAGGGCACATCTTCTTTCCAGTGAGTGAGTTTTTTATTGTCAGGCAGGTTGGTCTCTTCTATTTGTACCCCGTTTCCAATGACCTGGTAGTGCGAAGGCGCCGTGACAATAAATTCAACAGAGGCTTTATCAGCTACATTATCTACGCAGGGTATCCAGTGATGCCCGCGATTGGGCCAGTTATCGGCAAAGAAAGTGCGGTCACCGAATTTATTCCGGGAAATGATCATGCCATCATGAGGTATACCATGATAGGAAATAATAAAAATAGCGGTATCGCCGGTTTTAGCCGGTGCAGTCAAAGCGATCGATATGCTATCGGCATAATTGGTGAAACCGGCAGTGCCTGGTCCTTCGGCAGCCGCTATGATCATTCCTTTGCCATCTTTTCGCAAAGTAGTAATATCAAAAGAGACCGAGGATGCAGGTTGCAGGTAACGTACTTTTATTTCGGCACGGCCATAAATAGTATCTGACTGATCGTTGAGTACGATCTCGTACCTGTAATGAAGAACATCGATGTTTTTTTGGGACAGGGCAGCTAACCAGGATAATGAAGCAAGAATAAAAAGGCTGGTCTTTTTCATGGTATAAATCTTGAGCTAAAAATAGCGATTCTACAGGTTTTCGAGCATCTCCACTACTTTTTCCCTTTTCAGTATCACGTAGCCGATACGGTCGTTGCTGATACCATCTTTTAACTGGTAACTGAATTCCAGTTGTTCATCCCTGACATTGGTTTCGAAATAACGGAAAGAGATATTGGGATAATTGTGCAATTCATCGCCGATCTCATACAAATGCGTGGAAAGTATGAACAATGAATTTTTTATTTTGATCAATCCCTTGATCACCGCCAGCGAACATTTCATCGCATCCTGCACATTGGTGCCTTTAAAAAGCTCATCGATCAGCACCAGCCATTTTTTACCATTATTTATTTTCTCAATGGTATTCTTGATACGCTGAACTTCATTGAAGAAAAAGCTTTCTCCTTTGGCAATATTATCTACTACATTAATATTACTGAGCAGTCCATCGAACAAGGTCAGTTTCATAGCGGCTGCCGGTACACCCATGCCGATATGGGCCAGGAATACAGCAGAACCCACCGATTTGATCAATGTACTTTTACCAGCCATATTGGCGCCGGTAAGAAAAAGAAAGTTATGCCGGGGGCTCATGACGAGATCATATGGTACTGGCTTCGAAATAAGTATATGATACAGTCCTTTCGCTTCGACCAGGGGCGTATCCTCTACAGCAAATTCCGGGAAAGAGAGGTCGTATTTTTTTACAGCCACTGCCATCGAATACCATGCATCCAGTCTCCCGAATATTTCCATGATCTCCTGTGTGGCCGCACGTGATCCATAAAAAATATGATGCCCGAAGTATAAAGATTGGGAAAGGGAGAACGACTGGTTTTTTGCGGTATCGGATAATTTCTGGAGAGGCGGCGCTTTTAATAATTGCTGAATCCGCTCTATATATATTTTGGAAGAAAGAGGCAGGTCCTCCTGTTCCAGAATAGTGGCTATTTTTTTAATGCCCCTGAAAAAATCAGCAAAATGTTTCAGGGAGAATTTTAATATGGAATAATCGCCTGGTTTGAACCATTTATAAAAAACAGTATTGACAGGGCCGGGATTGACCGGTGGAGGGTCCAGGTCATAATCAAAGAATTTGTTCATGACAAGGATGGTCCCGTTCGAAATATCATCGGGCAGTGTATCGATATGTTTTTCGAAGGCGCGGATCACCTGCTGAATGCCACGGATCTTTTCTACATCTGAATGCGGGTTGGAGAAAAAATGCTTCAGCCATTCTTTTCCCAGCGACGTGCGTGTAAAGTTCAGGTGATGGAAAATAGAGAATTCCTCATCTGTATTAAAGACTGAAATATCGTTGTAGGTGATTTTGTCTATTTGCATGAAGAAAAATTGAAATTCAAAAGTGAAAATTCAAAAAAAGACATTTATTGCTGACGGTATGTATTTTGACTTTTGACTTTGTATTACCTTTCAAACACCAATCTTTCTCCTTTCTTAGATTCATCCCATGTGTTATTTCCATAAACCAGGTGGCCGTTTACAAATGTATGGGTAATGCCAGCCGGGAACTCAAATCCTTCCAGCGGGCTCCAGCCACATTTATATAAAATATTTTCCTTTGTTACGGGGGACGGTTTATCCAGGTCTGCAATCACCAGGTCGGCATGATACCCTTCGCGGATATAGCCTCTTTCCTTTATCAGGAAACAATCGGCGACGGCATGGCTCATTTTCTGTACGATCTTTTCCAGTGATATTTTTCCTTGTTTATAATAATGCAGCATCAGCAAAAGAGGATGTTGTACCAATGGCAAACCGGCATGCGCTTTTTCATAAGGTTCCTTTTTTTCTTCCAGGGTATGCGGTGCATGGTCGGTAGCAATGACATCGAGCCGGTCATCGAGCAATGCTTCCCATAATCCTTTGCGGTTGTGTGGCGCTTTGATCGCAGGGTTACATTTTATGAGGTTTCCCAGTCTTTCATAATCGTCACTGGTAAAATGAAGATGATGTACGCATACTTCGCAGGTGATCCGTTTTTCTTTTAAGGGCAGCATGTTGGAGAAAAGCTGCAATTCCTTTTCTGTGCTGATATGCAGGATGTGTAAACGGGTATTGTATTTCTTCGCCAACTGGATCGCATAAAAAGAGGATTCAAAACAGGCTTCTTCATTCCTGATCAGCGGATGATCCTTTGCTGTCAGTTCCCTGTTTTCCGATTTGATCCTCGCCAGGTTGTCTTTTATGATCTTTTCATTTTCGCAATGCGTAGCGATCAGTGTACCACTTTCCTTGAATACTTTTTCCAGGGTAAGCGGGTTATCTACCAACAGGTTGCCGGTAGAAGAACCCATGAATATTTTAATTCCACAGATATCTTTTAAATGCTCATTTACTTTCAGGGCCTCATCTGCATTTTCATTGGATGTTCCGATATAGAATGAATAGTTGGCCAATGAATTGTTTTTGGCGATCGCGTATTTCTGTTCGAGCAGGTCGAGTGTAAAAGCAGGAGGTACGGTATTAGGCATTTCCATAAAACTGGTAACACCGCCGGCTACAGCTGCTTTGGCTTCCGTGTAAATCGTGGCTTTATGTGTGAGACCCGGTTCACGAAAATGTACCTGGTCATCGATAACGCCGGGCAATAGATATTTCCCTTCCCCGTTAATCTCTTTGGCAGCGCCGGGATTTGTGATCGTGCCTGCGATTTTGGCGATACGGCCGTCTTTGATCAGTACATCGGCGGTTTTGATCCGGCCTTCGTTTACGACCTGTATACTTTTTATCAGATATATTTGCATAATTTGTTGACTATTATCCTAAAAACTGGCAATGCAATTTAAAAAAACCCTTGTAAGACTGCTTGTATTTCTTTGCCCGATCGTTACTGCAGCACAAACTACCTACCTGCCCCAGGGCGACAAACAGAATATCTTACTGGAAAGACTGGAAATAAAGGCACAGAATGATTCTGTACTGAATTTTTCCAAAACCAAGCCCTTCAGCCGGGGTAAATACGTGGTAAACGGGATAAAGGATTATATCGAGAAATATGGGGAAGAGGGGTTGTCCAAAACCGACAAATACAATATTCAGCGGGCTTATCTTAATAATACGGAGTACCTGACTGCGGAAGAAAGGGCGCAGTATGCCAGCAAAAAGCCTGTTCTTAAGAATTTTTATACCAGTCCCGCCAATTTATACGAGGTGCATGTCACCGATTTTGATCTCATCATTAACCCGGTCATCCAATATGTTGTTTCCAAAGAAAAAGACAATGATGAAAATCTTTTCCTGAATACCCGGGGATTGACACTAAGAGGACGTATCGCCAATAAGATCGGTTTCTCCGCCTACCTTACCGATAACCAGGAAAGAGATGCATTCTATGTACAAAAATGGATCACCGACCGGAAAGCGGTACCGGGAGAAGGTTTTTATAAATCATTCAAGGATCCGGGAGGTGTGGATTATTTTGATGCAAGAGGTCATTTTACTTTCAATGTCACCAAATACATCGATGTGGCATTCGGGTACGATAAAAATTTTATCGGGAATGGTTACCGTAGTTTGTTCCTGAGTGATTTTGGCAATAGTAATCTCTTTCTGAAGCTGAATACACGGATATGGAAATTCAATTACCAGAACCTGTTCATGGAACTGCATAATGCCGATAGCCGGTTTGGAGATAAACTGATCGGCAAGAAATATGCAGCCATGCATCACCTTGATGTAAATGTTACCAAATGGCTGAATATAGGATTATTTGAAGGAGTGGTATTCGGACGGGTGAACCGGTTTGATTTTGGATATCTAAACCCAGTGATCTTTTACCGTTCTGTTGAACAACAAAACGGAAGTTTCGATAATTCGGTCGTGGGTCTCGATTTCAAAGCCAATGTAGCAAAGCGGTTTCAGTTCTATGGGCAGTTCCTGCTGGATGAATTCAATTTATCAGAGATAAAGGCCGGCAATGGCTGGTGGGCGAATAAATTCGGTATACAACTGGGTGCAAAATATATAGATGCGTTTGGTATCAAGAACCTTGATCTGCAGGTAGAGCATAACCGGGTTCGTCCGTTTACCTATTCGCACCGTGATTCGGTGGCTAACTATACGCATTATAACCAGCCACTGGCACATCCGCTGATGGCCAATTTCCAGGAATTTATAGGGATCGCGCGTTATCAACCGGCTCCCAAATGGCTGATTCAGGGCAAGCTGATCTATTACCAGCAGGGCCGGGATTCAGGGGCAGAGAGTTTTGGCAGTAATATCTTTTTACCGAGTGTGACTCCTTACCGCATGAGGGATTTTGGTTTTGATATTGGTTCGGGCTGGAAGACCAATGTGTTTTATGCGTCGTTATTATTATCGTATGAATTAAAAGAGAACCTGTTCCTGGAAGCATCGGGTATTTACCGTAAGGAAGAAACGAAGACGGCGCCGATCGTATCGGGGAATACAACGGTATTGTCTTTTGGTGTCAGGTGGAATATGCACCGGCGAGAGTTTGATTATTGATGCGACTGGCAAAATAAAGGAGCTGAACTAAATAGAACACGGATAGAAGTGGATGGACGGATGTGATATGGATGTTTGAAAAAGAAAATCAATTTTATATCCGTCCATCCACTTCTATCCGTGTTCTATTCTAGTGTTATTCTTCTTCTTGTATTCTTCGTAGTCAGTAATAGATATTGTCAATCAAAATGTATTTATATTCTTCCCTGTGCCATATCAGGGTGATCAGGATTGACGATCAGTTCCTGGCGCAACGGATGGATCAATACATCCATTTCTTCCAAAGGGATAGAACCTAATAATATTTCGGAATCCCCGGGCAGTACCATCGCACTGCAACTACAACGCCTGTTTTTAAAACGAAGTTCTACCGGGGCTACAATATCACAAATGATAACTTCACCATTGGCTAATTGACCTCTTCTTTTATCGACAACCGGGAACTGGAGATAGTCCTGGATATGCTGGTTGATCGCCATGTAATAAGAACCTGAATCTACCAAAGCAGTCACTTTTATTCTTTTTATCTCGTCTTCACTGATATAGTGTTTCCTGGCCAAAGCAAGATCATCAGCATTGATCAATTCTATTTCCGCATACACCATTCCCATATATCTTTTTTTCAAATCTACTGATTCAATTGAAAAAACAATATGTGTTTTCCCCGTAAAAAAATGTTTTTTATCCCTCGATATGAATACTGAATACGATCATCCGGGATTGGATCTTGTCAAATACACTGGAAAATTTGAGGTTTTGATCACGGCTATGAATATTGGGTAATCCATTGCTGATCTTTATTTCAGGAGATAAAATGAAAGTAGGGAAGAAGAAATTGAAGCCCAGTCCCAGTTCAGGACCGAAATCATATTTTTTTATTTTAATGATATCGTCTGCTTTCTTGGCCCGGGCATTACTGGCCAGGTCGATATCACCTTTTATCCCCGCCATCATGTACACGCGGAAATTACCGATCCTGTCCGATTGCAGCTTGACCTGTACCGGGAAGGAGACACTCACCGATTCGACTACTTTATCAACCTCGGTTTCGCCTTCTTCGGGGAATCGTAGTTTATAATGGATGCTCCTGGAATAAAACATCAGTTGCGGGTTGAAACGTAACTGGAATCTGTCTGACAAACGTGCTGTTGCCAGCAATCCCAATAAAAAACCACCCGAGTTCTTTGGCTCGGCTACCAGTACACTATCATCCTGTAAAAAGCGTGAATGTAATTCGGTTTGAAAACGGGCCAGGTTCACACCCAGGGTAATACCAAAATAATACGGCTTGGTATCATGATCATACAAATACATTTCTTTATCATGCTGGGCCGATGCGGTATTGACAATAAGAAAAAGTAAACCAAAAACTAAAAAGCTTCCAGCTCTCACAGTACGGGTTTTCTGCCGGTGTAAATGCAACATATTCCTAAGCTTAGCGATTTATAGCGGGTATCGCGATAACCAACTTTGTTTAAAATATCTACTAACTCGTTTCGGTCAGGAAATGCATTGGCTGATTCGCAGAGATATTGATACGCGTCTTTGTTTTGCCTGAACCATCTCGCCATTTGCGGCGCGAGGATTCCCATATACAGGTTATAGAGACTACGTACAGGCTGTTTTGGTTTTGAAAATTCAAGGATGACCAACTGAGCGCCTGGCTTTAGTACCCTCATTATTTCAGAAAGCCCTTTTTCCAGGTTCTCAAAATTGCGAACGCCGAATGCTACCATTCCGGCATCAAACGTATTTTCCCTATAATTTATTGTTTCAGAATCTCCTATATACAGCCCGATTTTATCTGTAAGCGCTTCTTTATCAACCTTTTTCTTCCCGATTTCGATCATTTGTGTGGAAATGTCGATCCCGGTAATATGGTCGGGAGACAGCATTTTACAAGCCATAATCGCCATATCGGCGGTGCCGGTGGCAATATCCAGGATTTCACGGGGATTGTCCTTTTTCAGCAGCCGGATCGCTTTTTTGCGCCAGCCAATATCTGTCCGGGCCGACAAAAACCGGTTCATGAAATCATAGCGCCCGGCAATGCGGTTAAACATTTCGGCTACCTGCTCCTTTTTGGTTTTCGCTGATTCTTTATAAGGAGTGATATGGTCGTGGGGTAAAATATCAGGCATCAGCCACAAAAATACGTCAGGATTAGTGTTTTTTCCCCTTATTAGCTGCTAATGTTTTTACACTTTTGCCTGGGCAGTTATTAATCAACTGACCGGAAAAATATGGCAAAAGGAATAAGAGGAATCATCATTGCGGACGAGGTGATCATGAACAAAATCTATCTGATAAGAGGAAAGAAAGTAATGCTGGATAAAGACCTGGCGCAGTTATATGGAGTGGAAACAAAATATTTAAAAAGGCAGGTAAAAAGAAACTGGATACGGTTTCCTGATGATTTTATGTTTGAATTAAATCAAAAAGAATTTAAAAATTGGAGGAGCCAATTTGGCACCTCCAATTTAAATGATAAAATGGGATTACGCTATGCTCCTTATGCATTTACCGAACAAGGAGTTTCCATGTTATCGAGTGTATTGAACAGCAGTATTGCGATTGGAGTAAATATCAGGATAATAAGAATTTTCACAAGATTGCGTGAAGTGCTGATAACACACAAGGACATCCTGTTAAAATTGGAATTACTGGAAAAGAAAATAACAAAACAAGATAAAAGAAACAAACGAAACGAAGATGATATCATAGCAATTTTCGGGGCTTTAAAAGAATTGCTTGATACTCCGCAAAAGCCTATGCCGAGAATAGGATTTAAAAGAAATAATGAAGAATAAGCGAAACAGTGATCAGTCGCAGGCATGTATTATTGAAATGGACAGATATCTTTCTTATCGAGTATCTTGCAGCCCGATGGAAATCAAAGACGCCAGATACCTGATCAGCAGCGCCAGTTATACGCAATGCCCTGCTGCTGATAAGCCGGAATATGCTTTTATCGGTCGCAGTAATGTGGGCAAGTCTTCATTGATCAATATGCTCACCAACAAAAAAGCACTGGCGAAGATTTCTTCTTCTCCCGGGAAAACGCAATTGATCAATCATTTTGAAATTACATCGGATGATCAATCAAAATGGTACCTGGTGGATCTGCAATGATATGGATATGCAAATAGATCACAGACCGATAGCCTCCGCTGGGAACAAATGATCGAAGAGTACCTGCGCAAAAGAGAAAATCTAACCTG
>CAMLGR010000161.1 GCA_946479615.1 uncultured Bacteroidota bacterium
GCCCCTTTGCGTTCTCACGGCAAAACAGACCAGCGGTTCCAACTTGTTGAATAGTCATCTTATTGTTTACCCGGCTTCGGCTCTTCGGGTTTTACTTCTGTAGCATGATGTGGTGCAGGCATTGTTGTTTCTTCAAAATGCTTGTCATATGAATTACGTAAATTCTTATATGAATTTCCATCGATGATAAACGCTGCAATAAACCATATAAATAACATCAGCGGAACTACAATGGTCATGATCATGTTCCTGATCTCGTCGCCGAGGTGCATGAATACAGAAACAATGTAATAAGCTTTGGCTAATGTAAGGATACAAACCAGTCCCTTGAACATCAATACCAGCAGGTGGCTTGGATTTTCACCTTTGTGTATATTATAAATTGTTAATCCGATTGCCAGTTCAATAACGGTAAGAATAGAAAGAAGGATTGTCGTTTTCCTTACTCTTTTCTTAAACTCAACATCGGATACATGATGCTGAAACGTGATTTCTTCTGATACTAATTGCTGCTCCATATAATTAATAAGATAAATTTCAAATAGTTAACTCTCACATCCATCTCACTCTTCTATTGCTGAGATTCGGGATTTTATTTTTTTGAATATTTAAATCAGGTAGAAGCAAAGGAATACAAACACCCATACGAGGTCCACAAAGTGCCAGTACAATCCTGCTTTTTCGATCATTAAATAATGTCCTTTTCTATCAAATACTCCTTTATAAGTCATGATCAGCATCACCAGGTTAATGATCACACCGGAGAATACGTGGAAACCGTGGAAACCGGTAATACCATAGAAATATCCGCCAAATGCGATCGGTCCTTTTTGCCTGATATGCAATTCGGCTACATCGATCATGCCGAGCAACTGTTGTTTCGGCATCGTTACCAGCTGACTTAAAGAATGAGAATGGTCATGTTCACTTACAATTTTAGCCAGTGTATTGACCGGTGCATCTTTCAATGCTTCGGTAGCCAGTGCGGGATCAACCAATTGTCCCCAGGCGTTACCGCCCATTGTCTGGCCGATCAGTTGAATTTTACCATCTGCCAGTACAATATGTTCACCGGTGATAAGGTGATGCCATTCCCATGCCTGGCAGCTTAAGAACGCTAACCCTCCGATGATCGTCCATATCAGCCATTTGATAACACCCTTCCTGTTTCCGTTATGACCGGCATGTACTGCAAGCACCATTGTTACGGAACTGATGATGAGAATGAATGTCATTACGCTCACAAACGCCAATGGCAAATTCGCATGGCCGGCGCCCGGGAAGGCATTGAACACTACGTTAGGATCGGGCCAAAAGTTCTGGCTAAAACGAATAGAGCCATAAGAGATCAGGAAGGCTCCGAACGTGAAGCTATCACTCATCAGGAAATACCACATCATCAACTTTCCGTATTCCAGGTTGAAGGGGCTCTTACCGCCACTCCACCATTTGGTCTGATGCGCTGTTGCTGTTGTCGACATGTCAGTTGTTTCTGTTTTTAATATGTTTTCAGAGACTAAAGGCAATGCCTTTTCATCCCGTTTCTTATCCGATCACAATAAAGAATACCAGCAAATAAATCCATAAAAGATCTACAAAATGCCAGTATGTTGCCGCCACTTCCACCGGTATCGCACTATACAATTTTATTTTACCAAAGAACGCTTTGATAAACATCACCAGTAATACGATCACTCCACCAATTACGTGCAAGGCATGCAAACCAAAGATCACATAGAGAAATTGCCCTGCTCCTGCACTTTGCTTAAACGTGATATGCTGCTTTTGCCACAGTTCCAAGAAACCGAACCATTGCAATATCACAAAGGCTACTCCCAGTAAAAGTGTTACCGCTATCAATGACCTGTATTGGCTCATTTCACGCTGACGAAACGAACGTAATGCCATTTGTACTGTCAGGCTGCTCGCTATGATAACAGCAGTAGATACCCAGAACAATTTTGGCATCGCAATCTGGCTCCAGCCTACCAGGTTGCTTTTTACAATGAACGCACTTGTCAGTCCCGCAAACATCATCAGGATACTCGCAATAGCTACCCATAAGGTAAACTTGTGCGGGTGAAGCTTTTTTGTTGGTTGATCATTCACTGCTATATCCATAAATTTCAAATCGAAAATTCCAAATTACAAATCGATCAGCATTACTTTTTGATCTCTTCCATCTATCCCATTTTACCTAACAACAGCGCCAGTAATACCACCGGCAAATACAGGTAACTTCCAAACATCACTTTCCTTGCCGAGCCTGTATCCATTTTTCTGTACAGGTTTACACAACGCATGATCATGAACACATTTGCCAGCAGCACGAGTACCAGCCCTATCAACCCTGCTATATCATTATACTGGCACATTCCTGTAAAAAAAGGCAACATTGTTACCGGCAGCAGGAACAATGAATAGATCACTGTTTGCAAGGCCGTAAATTTTGTTGGTCCTTTTTCCGCCGGCAGCAGTTTAAATCCTGCTGTTGTATAATCAGTATGCGCTATCCAGGCAATGGCCCAGAAATGCGGAAACTGCCACAAGAATTGTATTCCAAAGAGCACCCATCCGCCGACTGATAACTGATCATCCCCCGCTGCCCAACCGATCAAACAGGGCAACGCTCCCGGGATAGCACCTACCAATACGGCTATAGAATTTATTTTCTTCAGCGGTGTATAGATAAACGCATACAGGAACAAGCTAAACGTTGCCAGTCCGGCCGACAACCAGTTAAAATAATGTCCCAGGATAAAAACACCTGCTGCACCGGTAATAATAGCAAAGGCCCATCCTTCCTGCACACTCATCCTGCCTGATGCAATGGGGCGCTTCGCCGTCCGTTTCATCAATGCATCGGTATCCTTTTCTACTACCTGGTTGATCGCATTGGCACTACCTGTTACCAACATCCCACCTGCAAAGAGCAAACCAATCATCACCCATTCATATTCCACTACTTTGGGCGCCAGCAGGTAACTGATCACACTGCTGAACACCACCATTATACTCAGTGAAAGCTTTATCAGCTGTAGATAATCCTTTATCTTCTTCATCTGGTGCTTTCGCTGTTTAGTAATGATTTTGAAATTTTGGAATGGGGAAATTTCGAAATTTCTCAATTCCAAAATTTCAAAATGTTAATGCTTACTTTCATTCGCACCCACCGGTTCCGTCTGCGGAATAAAATCTCTTCCGTCTTTACCATAATCATATGGCCACCTGTGTACTTCAGGTATTTCCCCTGTCCAGTTACCATGACCCGGATTGATCGGTGTTGTCCATTCCAGTGTATTGGCACCCCATGGATTCGGAGTGGTTACTTTTCTACCTTTAAAGATCGAGTAGAAGAAGTTGAATACAAACATCAGCTGTACTGCAAATACAATGATGGAAACAATTGAGATCATCCTGTCGAGATCCGCAAACTGTGTGAATGATACCCATGAACTTTTATCCAGGTAACGACGTGGCATACCAGCCAGACCTTCATAGTGCATAGGCCAGAAGATCAGGTATGCACCAATGATAGTTACCCAAAAATGTATATAGCCCAGTGTATTGTTGAGGTATCGTCCAAACATTTTGGGATACCAGTGGTATACACCGGCAAACATGCCGAAGAATGAAGCCACACCCATTACAATGTGGAAGTGAGCCACCACAAACATGGTATCATGCAAATGAATATCAAGGGTAGAGTTACCCAGGAAGATACCTGTCAATCCACCGGATATAAATAAGCTCACAAAACCAATTGCAAAAAGAGTAGACGGTACAAACCGGATATTACCTCTCCACAAAGTCGTAAGCCAGTTAAACACTTTGATAGCCGAAGGCACCGCGATCAGCAATGTCAGCAATACGAATACCGATCCCAGGAACGGATTCAGCCCGGTTACGAACATGTGGTGCGCCCATACAAGGAAGGCCAGAATGGCAATCGCGAATAAAGAACCGAGCATCGCCATATAACCAAAGATCGGTTTACGGCTGTTGACCGATAATATTTCCGACACAATCCCCATCGCAGGTAAAAGAATGATATATACTTCAGGGTGACCGAGGAACCAGAACAAGTGCTGGAACAGGATCGCACTACCGCCCTCATTTGGCAGCACTTCACCGTTCACCACGATATCGCTCAGGTAAAAACTGGTACCCAGGTTACGATCGAATAACAGAAGAATAACACCGGAAAGCAATACAGGGAAAGATAACACACCCAATACAGCAGTAAAGAACATCGCCCATACAGGAAGAGGCAAACGGGTCATACTCATTCCTTTGGTACGCATATTCAAAATGGTAGAGATATAATTCAAACCGCCAAGCAGTGACGATACAATGAACATCCCCATACTGACCAGCCACAGATCAGCTCCTATCTTCGATCCATCCGAAGCCTGATGCAACGCACTCAATGGAGGATACATTGTCCATCCTCCGCTGGCAGGACCTGTCTGTACAAATAAAGAAGAAAGCATGATGATACTGGCGATAAAAAAGAACCAGTAGGATAACATGTTCAGGAAAGGAGACGCCATATCTCTTGCACCGATCTGCAGGGGAATAAGAAGATTGGCAAAAGTTCCGCTCAGCCCTGCTGTCAATACAAAGAACACCAGTACGGTGCCGTGCATGGTCACCAGTGCATAGTAAAATTCAGGCTTGATCACACCGCCTTCGGCACGGTGACCAAAGAACGTTTCCAGGATAGGAAAGGATTGACCCGGGAAACCCAATTGCAAACGGAATAATACGGAAAACAAACCTCCGATAATAGCCCAGATAATACCGGTGATTAAAAACTGCTTACCGATGATCTTATGATCCATGCTGAAGACATACTTCGAAATAAACGACTGGTGATGGTGACCATGATCATCGTGATGATGGATATCATGCCCTACCGCTGCTTCAGAATGTACATGCATTGCTTCGCTCATACTCTTTATTATTTTGATGGCAACGACTGTTGCCGGCCGCTAATTATTTTACTTGCGCGATTAACGAATCTTTCTTTGGTGTTGCTCCTTGTTGTGTTGCCGTACTGTCTGCAACAACCGGTGCAGGTGCGCCACCTGGTTTCATATTCGGGAAAACAGCCCAATACTTCGGTTCCTTTGTAGCCATCCATGCATCGAATTCGGCTTGTGTTTCCACTACAATTTCACCTCTCATACCGGTATGCCCTTTTCCACACATCTGGTCACAGGAGATCTCGAATACAAAGTTTGGATTGTTCGTCAGTTTCTTCATTTCCGCTGTTGTCTTGGTCGGTGTAAACCACATCGTGGTAGGTGTTCCAGGTACCGCATCCATTTTCATACGGAAGTGTACAAGACCTACATCATGGATAACATCTTTGGCGCCGATAACCAGTTTAACAGGTTTATTCACGACCAGGTGCATGGGTTCACCGGTCAGGTAGATATCATCATGGTTAGCCGGATCGTCCCATAATTGACCCAGCGGATTGGTGCCATCGATTTTTTTGAAATATTTTTTTCCGAGGATCTTATCTTTCCCGGGATAACGGAATTCCCATTTGAACTGGCTGCCCGTTACTTCTACTACCATTGCATCTTTAGGAGCATCTCCGGTAATACGGAACCAATACACAATACCAAAACCAACCAGCACTGTCAGTGCGATAGCCGGTATAACTGTCCAGATAACTTCCAGTTTATTATTATGTGGGAAATAAAACGCTTTTCTATTGTCCGATTCCTGGTATTTAAAAGAGAACCAGAATAAACAAACCTGTGTAATAACAAATACGATGAATGTAATAGTGATCGTGATATAAAGCATCCGGTCGATCAATACACCATGATCAGAAGCCGGCGCCCCCAGTATCTTACCCCTCAGGCTTTCATTACAATAGTAAACTCCGATCAGTCCCGCGATCAGGAACACCAGCAACAGGAAGGCATTGATCTTGTTGGTCTGTTTTCTTGCTTTCTCAATACCCCTGATAACGGCTACATATTCACTCGCCTTGGCAATCTGGAAAGTAACCAGGAAACCAAGGGCAAGGATCGCTACTATGAAAATCGTTTGCATACCTATGTACAATTAAAAATTCAAAATTTAAAAATCAAAAACGAACTATCCTAAATCATGCTCACTACTCTTCACTCAACTGCCAACATCAACATTTATTATGTATGGTGAATCAAACTTTCTTTGACAAAAGGATGGTTCTTTGCCAGTAACGGCGCTTTGCTCAATGCTCTTCCGGTTACAAACATGATCACACCCACAAAACCTAAGGCTACACCAAAGTCATATATCAATGATGGTACATGGTCCGGCGATGTGCCCGGGAATATCATCTGGAAAAAATCCAGCCAGTGACCAAAAATGATCAGCAGTGACATAAAAGTTAATGTTGTATAATTTCTTTTTGATTCACGGCTCATCAGGATGAGTATCGGCGCCACGAAATTGATAATAAACATCAGCCAGAATATACTGCTGTAAATACCTTCTGTTCTTGGTTTGAAATAAATAGTTTCTTCAGGAATATTGGCATACCAGATCAGCATGAACTGGGAGAACCACAGGTAGGTCCAGAAGATAGAGAACGCAAACATGAATTTACCAAGATCATGCAGGTGCTCGTAGTTGGTATATTCAAGATAACCGGCATTTTTCAGGAAGATCACAAACAACGTGATCAGGGCCAGACCTGCCACAAACGTACTGGCGAATGTGTACCAGCTATACATAGTGCTATACCAGTGTGCGTCGATACTCATTAACCATAACCACGGAATGGAAGACATGACAGTGAGGGCAAATACGACAATGAATAAAGCCGCCCATACTGTATTATTCCACATATATTTCTTTCCTTCTTCAATATTTTTCAATGGCTTGTCATCAAGACTGCGTGATAAACGTCTCATTTTCCATCCGAGTAATGACCAGGCTGCAATGGTAAAGATGGTCCAGCCGGCAAAAAATCCTTTATTCAAAAAACCTGCTTTCCAGGAAAGACCTGCATCGGCGGCATCAACCACTTTCTGATCTGTCCAATGATATAATACGTGGGTATCACTGAAGCAGATAGCGAGTAAAATAACTCCTGCGATAACACCGATCACAGGTACACAGGCAGAGATAGCTTCCGACACACGGCGGAATGACATTTGCCATCCGGCCCATGCCAGGGTCAGCGCACAGATAAAAAACATGGTCGCATTTACAACCAATAAGAAGTAAACACTGTTCTGCAATAAGCTAGCCCAGAATCTTGCATCACGAACATGCTTTTCTTCTGCTGTACCGCCGCTGCCATGCGTTGAAATATACAAGGCAATAATAGCTATGATCCCGATAATCATTAATGCAACAGATATAGTGTTATATCTCTTTGGCACTATGAATTTTTCCCGTATTGACATCAGTGTTCTTTTAAAAATTCCAAATTAAAAATTCCGATAACCGGTTCTTCTGTTCTTATTTCTTAGTAGCAGTCGCCGCGCTATCCGGCTTTGCTGTCATTGCTGTAGTTCCCGTTGCAGCAGCGCTGTCAGCCGCCATTGTTGCTGTTGCAGCACCGCCATTTTGTTTCGCTTTTACATAAGCGATAACCATCCAGCGTTGTTTCGTGCTCAACTGGGAAGCATAGCTGCCCATGGCACCTTTTCCGTAAGTAACGGACTGAAACATCGTTCCTTCAGGCATAGCTTCATATGTTTTATCACCCACCAGTGTAGCAGGTTTTGCGGTGAAAGGACCATCGCCCCCTTTAAATAAAGGACCATTACCATCCAGCTTGGGTCCGTGACAAATACCGCAGTTAACCAGGTATAGTCTTTCTGCCTCTTTCATATCAACAGTTGCCAGGTCAAGCGGATTTTTAACACCGGCTGACAACCTGTATCCTACCGTATCATTTTTCAGGCTATAATGCATCATATCTCCACGCGCTACTGTTCCTTCTACCGGTTTGCCATTATAGTGAGCGGCAGGAAATATTCCTTCCGCATCCAGTCTTTCCTGGGCAGGTGCATATGTTTCATAGGCCCTGCTGTATGTCATATCCGGCATATAGAATCTTCCCGGGCTACTATGCGATCCGCAACTGCCCAGCAAGGCGACTACTCCTATTAAACCTGTTATGATCAAAAATTTCTTCATCAGCTGTTTATTTAAAATTCCAAACAAGTAAATCGTGATCTTCTTCACCTCTGTTCCCAACTCACTTAATGAACCGGCTCCGGTTCTCTTTTACCATATTTCATTTTATCATTATCATAAGTTCCCAGCCACCAGCCGGTTTCTTTATACTGCACTTTTACATCCTGTGCCCCCAGGCTGTTCAGGAAAGAAACAGCTTCTGTTTCATTTGTTTTATCAGTGCATTCCAGCGCCATTACAAATGTGTCATCTGTAGAACGTGGATTGAAATGATCCTTTTTTACAAATGGTGCAAGTTGACAAAGCCAGCAAAATGTAAGCACCATTCCTACTGCAGAGAATAACACGGTCAGCTCGAAGGTGATCGGTATCCACGCAGGCAGGGAAAAGAAAGGTTTACCACCAAAGACAAGTTGCCAGTCGATGGTCAATGCCCACGTAATAAAACCCAATGCTGTCATGGTACCGGTAATGCCATAAATGAACCCAGCCACGTGCAGGCTTGTATCACGAAGACCCATTGCCTTATCCAATCCGTGAATGGGGAAAGGTGTGAATACATCATGAATTTTGTATCCTGCCCTGCGTACTTTTTTCACCGCAGGAAAAAGCACCGCTTCATCATAGAAATTACCAACTACAAATTTTTTGACACCCATATTTATAAATTCAAAAGGTCAAATTCAAAATCAATGTCTGCTATTTTGAATTTTTAATTTTTACTTTTTCTTAATGATCATGATGTTCTCCGTGCTTGGCATTGAATTCATCAAGCGATTCACTTTCCACGCCACTCATTTGTTCTTTATAATTCTCACCACTTCTTTTCAGAATGTGTTTGATCTCCGCCACGGCAATAACCGGGAAGAATTTCGAGAACAGGAAGTAACAGGTAAAGAATAAACCGAATGTTCCGAGATAAAATCCTACCTCCCAGATGGTCGGCGAATAATATGTACTCCAGGAACTTGGCAGATAATCACGATACACAGAAGTAACGATGATCACAAAACGCTCGAACCACATACCGATATTTACCAGGATACTCATAAAGAAAGTAAGCAGAAGGTTTCTTCTCATTTTCTTGAACCAGAATATCTGTGGTGATAATACGTTACAACCCATCATCAGGTAATAGGCCCAGCCATAAGGACTGCCCAGGTTAACCCTGTTTTCTTTAAACGCGAACCATTCATAATCCACATGAGAATACCAGGCAATGAATAATTCGGTGAGGTAAGCGATACCAACAATAGAACCCGTCAATACGATTACCTTATTCATTACCTCGATGTGCTCGATCGTAATATAATCTTCCAGCGCCAATACTTTCCGGGTAACGAGCAACAGCGTTTGCACCATCGCAAAACCGGAAAAGATCGCACCAGCTACGAAATAAGGAGGAAAGATCGTGGTGTGCCATCCGGGGATAACCGAAGTGGCGAAGTCAAATGATACAATGGTATGCACAGACAACACAAGCGGTGTTGCCAACCCTGCAAGTACCAGTGATAACGCTTCATGACGCTGCCAGTGTTTGGTGGAACCTGTCCAGCCAAAAGAGGCGATACCATAAAATAATTTTCTCCATTTCAGTTTAGCCCTGTCACGCAGTGTAGCGAGATCGGGGATCAAACCGGAATACCAGAATAACAATGATACGGTGAAATATGTAGAGATCGCAAATACGTCCCACAACAATGGTGAGTTAAAGTTCACCCACAATGGACCACGTGTATTGGGATAAGGAAGTACAAAGAACGCATTCCACACACGGCCCATGTGCCAGATGGGGAACTGACCGGCACACATTACCGCGAAGATCGTCATCGCCTCAGCCGCGCGGTTTACACCCGTACGCCAGCCCTGGCGGAACAGCAAAAGGATCGCAGAGATAAGGGTTCCGGCGTGACCGATACCGACCCACCACACGAAGTTGGTGATATCCCAACCCCAGCCGACGGTCCTGTTCAGGTTCCACTGACCTACCCCGTAGACCACCT
>CAMLGR010000162.1 GCA_946479615.1 uncultured Bacteroidota bacterium
GTCTTCAGGTGGCGGCGCCGCGAGGTGTGCTGGTTCGAATCCAGTCCCGGGCACAGAGGAAAGAAAGAGGAACAGAAACAGAGCAAACCGTCTGTTTTCTGTTCCTCTTTCTGTATCGACCTTCAAGTGATAATTACAAAGAAAGCAGCCTTCACAAAGTAAAAATGTTAGGGCTACGTGAAAGATAAGTTATCTTTTAGACACTTCATCCCGGGTACAAACTAAAAAAAGAGCGAAGCATTGGTTTCGCTCTTTTATTGCACAATAAAATGTATTAGTTACGACTTGATCTGACAGTTGGGGTTAATTTAGAGTAACGACAAACTAAATTAATAACCCCCAAAATGTCAGATCATGAATTCTGCAACTAAGTTAATCAAATCTCGGGTTGGGCTACTTAACCTGGCCGAACAGTTGAACAATGTAACTCGCGCCTGCAAATTGATGGGCACCAGCCGGGACAGTTTTTATCGTATTAAAGAGCTTTATAATACCGGTGGCGAAGAGGCGCTGAGAGAAATCAGTCGCCGTAAACCAATCCCTAAAAATCGTGTAGAGCCTGAAGTGGAAGAAGCTGTTGTAAAAATGGCTTTTGACTTCCCCGCTTATGGTCAGTCGCGAGCCTGCAATGAGCTCAGAAAGAAAGGGATCTTTATCTCTGCAGCCGGTGTTCGTTGTGTTTGGCAACGTCATAACCTGGAGGTATTTGAGAAGCGATTGAAGGCCCTGGAACAGCGTGTTGCCCAGGACGGGCTGATCCTTACAGAAGCACAGGTTATCGCCCTGGAGCGAAAGAAAGAAAAGCAGGAAGCCTTTGGCGAGATCGAAACTGAGCATCCCGGCTATCTGGTGGCCCAGGACACCTATTATGTCGGGACTATCAAGGGTGTAGGCCGCATCTATCAGCAAACAGTCATTGATACTTATAGCCGCGTGGCTTTTGCAAAGCTGTATACCAGCAAACATGCCATCACTTCGGCCGATGTGCTCAATGATAAAGTACTTCCATTCTTTGAGCAGTATGAAATACCTGTTTTAAGAATGCTGACTGACCGGGGAACCGAGTTCAATGGCAGACCAGAGAACCATGAATACGAGTTGTATTTACAGCTTGAAAACATCGACCACAGCAAGACGAAAGTTCGTCACCCACAAAGCAATGGTATCTATGAGCGACTGCATCGCACGATGCAAGATGAGTTCTACGCTGTTTGCTTTCGGACAAAACTCTATCAGGATCTTCAAAGCCTTCAACTGGACCTTGACAACTGGATGAAGTATTACAATGAAGACCGGACTCATAGCGGTCGCTATTGCTTCGGAAAGACACCTCTGCAAACCTTTAATGAATCGCTTACCTTAGCAAAACAAAAGCTGCTGAACCAAATCGATCCAGCAGCCTGATTTATTTAATCTGTATCCCTTTTGAAAATTAAAAAATTAATCCTTAACTGTCAGAATAACTACTAACTATTACAAATAAAAATTATTTTCAAATAGAATTAAGTAAATCCTTTGCAGGGATGCTTTTTATATTACCATTTTTATCCCCCACAATCAATTCCTCATTATTTTTTGCGCTGTGTTCAACAAGTTGTTTTACTGCTTTCGCAACTCCTTGCAAAACCTTCTCAGCTAATTCATTAATATCCGTTTTCTTACCTTCCATAAAACTTGCTTTGATCTATAATAATACTCCAAAATTCTGAATTTATCATCACTTTCTCGGCTTTCCCCGTACCGCTCGCAATGATAGTAGGTTTTACATCCATATTATTAATCACGATCCAGTTATCAACTATTGGGACATATAGATTTAGAAGATTAAATACTCCACGATAATATCTTCGCTCGACGACTTCATCAGGTATATTATGCCCGCCCTTGCTTACTCGTTGAGCTACCCGTTGCTTAGCAAAGTCAGGAGAGATCAACCAGAAATAAAGGAGGATGATTTCATAACCTGTGCTTTTAGCCTTTTTTATTAACGATACATAACTCCTGGTGGCCAATGTAGTCTCAAAAGCAAAATCTGCTTTTTCTTCCATTAACAAATATATTCTTTGCAACATAATTCTACCCGCTTCAAAAGCTACGCTTTCAGGATTAAAAGGAGAAAGACCACTCGCTATACTATCCGCATTTACAAATTCTTTACAATTCAGAATTTCTGGTAAAATTGTAAAACTTGCTGTTGTTTTACCAGCTCCGTTGCATCCAGCTATTATATACAAACTAGGCATAAGATAGACCAATCCTTCGTCTTAAAGTAAGGGGTATTCAAAATTACACAAAAAATTAATTATTAATTAGTTACATTGAATGCAAGATAACCACCCAATTCTTTTAAATTTTCAATCCTCCAGTCACAGAAAGAGGAACAGAAACAAAGCGAACTGGCTCGAGATCTGCGCACGAACTTTGTAATCAGTTGATTGCAAGACTTTTCTCTACGTACAAAAAACAAAGAGAGATAAATATAAAAAAGTACTTAATTTAGTACTCAAATAAGTACAAATGAAAGTGGTTAATTATTCTGAGTTTCGATCCAATCTCACCGAAAATTTAAATGCTGTGAATGAAAACAAGGAAATTGTAATAGTATCCCGCACACAGGGTAAAAATGTAGTTGTAATGGATCTCGATGAATATAACTCCCTCCAGGAAACTCTTCACTTAACAAACACGAAAGCCAACCGTAAGCGATTGGAGGAGGCTATAGTAGAAATGAAAAAGGGGAAATCCATTAAACGCAATATAATTGAGAAATAACGATGGAACTGGTCTGGCAAACGAATGCCTGGGAAGATTATCTCTATTGGCAGGAGCAGGATAAAAAGGTTCTACAACGCATCAACGAACTCATTAAGGATACATTGCGCTCACCTTTTAAAGGGATCGGAAAACCAGAGCCGCTTAAAGGGGATTTATCTGGCTTTTGGAGCCGCCGGATAACAGATGAACACAGACTTGTGTGCGCTGTTAAAGATAAAAGACTGCATATTATTCAATGCAGGTTTCATTATCGTTAATAAATCGCCGGATTTCAATCAAACTATTCAACCCAAAGTTCAAACTGCCGCTGGTACCGGGCATAGAGAAACAGAAACAGGGCGCACCGCCTGTTTTCTGTTCCTGTTTCTCTTTCTAAATCCCCTTCTCTTTATTTTCTCTTTCCTACATCAAAAAACAATTGCTGGTATCCGATCTCTCCGTCTGCCGAAATAGCTTCCACGATTACTTGCATCGTTCCTGTATTATCCGCATTATAAAAGACAGCAGAGCCTCTTCCCAGACTGTCCATCCTGACTTCCGGTTCCCAATGTATGAGTGTACGTAAATCTGGCTTAAGCCAGTCATCCGGTTTGAGCTGTTCATATTTCGGGGCATAGAATTCACGCGGTGCTGCAAATACCGGAACTGCCATCTTCATAATACCACCTGGCGGATTGACGCCGAAAATTCCTTTTCCTCCATAAGTATATATCGCTATAACGTTTCCGATAGTAGGTGCATTAATGCCACATCCCTCCGGTATCGCTTCGCAAAAAAGACTTCTGAAGTTTTTAGCATACGGGATCAGCTCAAAGCTCTTGACTTCACCTGGTGGAATGGCTGGAATTAACGGGTAATCATAGTAACGAACAGCAATCCCATCGATCACAACAAGGGTTAATTCACTATTATGAAGTCTCGCATACAACACCCCGTCACTCATTCTCGTAACTTTTACCTGGTCAGGGAAGTTGAACATGAGAACGCTATATAATCCATACGACCATTTGGCTTCCTTTTCTCTTATATCATCTCCCTCGATTACTGTTTTGGGTGTGCCATATTTATCCGATACCAGTTTTCTTTCGGGTGTCATAAAATAACTTTTTACAACTACTTCCCTCAATGTGATCCCTTCGGTAGCTGCAGTAAACGCATCTTCCGCTTTTTTACGTTCAATGCTCATTTTTACATATTCCTGCACGATGCTGTCTGGCGCCCCGATTGATCTGATATGATTAAATAATACCGGGGGAGATTCTTTTTTATCTAGTGTTATTGCATAATTTTTTTTCGCCCCGGACCTGTTTGCACTTTGAATTAAAATATTCAGGTTCTCTCCATATTCATCTATTATAAAATTAAATCTGCCGGCGCTGTCAGTCATCTGTTTCTGAACCATAGGATGCTGACCAAAAGTCATCATGGTTAAGCCTGTTTCCTTTTTTCCGCTACGGTTAAAAAGTCCTCCTTTTACACTACCCGATACAGCCAGGTTAGTTTCAGGTTGGAAACGCAGCTCGACTGGCTCCCTGCTATATTTATATTTTCGCCAGCCCTGGGTTAGTAAAAGCGCATCGAGGTCATCATATCTGTCAGCCTCTTTATCAAAATAGAATCCCGGGTTTTCTATTTCCCCTTTCAAATCAGCATTCAGTAAAAAATAAGATAATATACTCTGCCGGGCATCTGGTTGTTGTCCATTCCGGGATTTATTTACTACCAACAGGGATAGACTGGCAGGTAAAGCCTGTCCCTGTGTATCTTTTGTTTCAATTGTCAGCCTGGTCTGTTCCCGTTGAACGTACTTCTCTTTATCAGCAGAAACTGAAATATTGATCCTGTTTTCAGGTCGTGCATTAAAATAAAGCCTTTCGGCTATAGGGCTCATTGAAGCATTCATCAGCGTAAAATCAATAATGCCTTCCGGAAGACTATTGGAGAGCAGCGAAAATGAAAGGGTTCCTTCATACAACCGACCTTTTATATCGTAATAAACGCCGCCCCTGCAGGATGCCTGTATGAATACACTATCGTTTAACAGATAATTGGAACTGACTTTCAGATATATCTTATCCTCACTTTTTTTAACCGACAATACATTTCCCTTTGCAGCAATCACCGGCAAGGGATACCTTTTTTCCGGTCTATCTCCTGATGAGGAGAATATCCGTGCCATGTACTTTTCACTACTGTCCACATTATCCAGCATAAAATAACCCATACCCAACTGGTTACTTTTAAAAGAGGTGATCACCTCTCCTTTCTGGTTAATGATGTCCCCCTTGACTATTTTCCCTTTACCGCTACTATCCAGTGCTTTGAATCCGACCAAAGTTGATACGCCCTGAACCAGTTCTCCACTTTCCGGGAAAAACTGCAGGTCCAGATAATCTCTTTCCAAAACAATCGCCTTCGAATAGGTGAAATGGCTCTTCGTCTGAACCTGTAATGTAATGAACCGGCACCCGGCGGGTATTGCATAGTCAAGCAGGTAGTTGCTGGCACCGTTTTTCCTGATAGACAGGGTATCCTTTTTTTCGTCAAGTGATATAAAAACCAGGAGATCTTTGGTATGAAGGCTATCGAGTACAAAAGGATCAAATGTCGCGTTTAGCCTGCGTTCATTATTTTGTCTTTCTACCAACGTGATATTTTTTATTGGATCGGCTTTCACTTTGGTTGAAACAGGAAAGACTTGAATATACTCCTGAAAGAAAAAATCTGAACCGAAATTTTTATCCCATTCGGTGTATGCCCTGACCTGGTAAGAGCCTTCAGCATAATTTTGATTTAACTGAAAAAACCCATCCCCGATACCCTGCTCAAGCTTTATCAGTTTCTTTTCAATTATCTTTTCATTTGGATCTATCAATTCAACATAAAGTACCCCGCTTAAATTTGTTGGCACATGATCCCTGGCGCCGGTAACAATAGCTTTAAACCAGATAGTTTGATCTGTAGTATATACTTTATTGTCTAACTGTAAATAAATTTTCTCGGCCGATGAGGCAAAAGAGGAAAATTTAGTGGTTTGCGACAGTGAAGAAACGGATATTATTACGAAAATCCCTGGTATTAAGATAGATCTCGTAATGAATAATAACGAGGAAGCAATTTTTAATTTCCGATTCCTGTTCTGTAAAAGCATGTTTAAATAATAAACCCGGCACCTGTTAAAAAATGTGATGCCTATCATATCTGCCATTTCTCTCCATAGCATCAATAAAGTTCCGGGTTTCAAAGATACTTCCGGTGAAAAAGTTCGAACCCGATCCTGTTCTGCGCAATTGATGTTAATGATTGTATTTATGAAATAAGTATTTTATTCGTAACCTCTTAAAAAAGTAAGGGTCTTTGAATACAAAAACTACTTTATTTAACTAGGTTTCTTATTCTTAGGCTTATTTTGTCTCGAATTTAGTTGATCTATATCCTCGATATCTTTTTGTCTGGCATTAGCTTTTTTGGAAATAATAAGGTCGTCGTAAGAAATGATATTTATATCTACACCTTCTATATTCACTGTTTCTTTATTATTATAAGAAATGCTAAATTTAGAAAGACCAGATATAGTTGGCAAAAAAATCAATTGTAGCTATTTCCAATTCGAATCTAAAAAATGATTTGTATGGATCCGGGGTTTGCTCCTGTTTAAATTCGGAAACATTCTGCCCTAATTCTTCCAATGCATTTAGAAGGCTAAAATAATTTTTATAGCTTGGGTTGTACCAGAAATCAAAGTCGTATTTCTCCGCAATTTGCCCTGCAGGAGCAGCTGACATACGATAATATCCATAAAAGGCAACAGATGCCCCGCCAACTATTAAGTATTCAACTGCGTGTTTAGAAGGATTTTGCAAACTCTTGAGATATTTTCGATTAAATTATTATCCATAACCTAAGCAAGCACCTAGTTAGATATCTTAGGTTTGCTTTCTTTAGTCAATTTTGATCTCAAAAGGTTAAAAAAATTTATTAACTCCCTTTTGTAGGTTGTAGGACTATGTTTCTTTGAAACAGTTGAAGGTGAACTTGATTTCAATTCATCAAAAGATGTATATCGTTTTAAAGTTTGCATATATATTATATGAGCTTGGTATTCGCTTATAAATATACAAAAATCCTGACTAATTATTTAATGAATTCACTCTAACCATCTATCTCTTAATTAACAGATCAAATCGTCGGATTTCAAGAAAACCCTTATCACAAAAGTCCTCTCTGGCTCCAACCCTAAACACAAAGGAAAGAAACAGGGCGCACTGCCTGTTCCTGTTTCTCTTTTTGTTCCTCTTCCTCCCCCACTATTTCTTTACAATCTTCACAACCCCTTGTTCCCCTTTCAATACATATACCCCGTTTTGCCATCCGGAGATATCAATTATTTGACTGCCCGCAATAAATTTCTTATTGAACATAATCCTTCCGGCCAAATCATAGGCTGTAATAACCTGGGAAGTTTTACTTATAACCGTTACTGTATGATCAGCAGGGCTTGGAAAAGCAGATAAGAGCGGCTGCAACTCTTCCATATAAATTTTTACGATGGCGCTATACCGGAATTTTCCATCCTGGTCCTCCATTTTCAATCGGTAATAATAGGCTGGCGGTCCGGCCAATACCTGGTCATCGAATTGATAATCGCCATTGCTAGTCGCAGCAACGGAATGCAATGGCTTAAATACAACACCATCAGAACTTTTTTCAATATCAAACTGGCGAAAATTATCTTCGTTTTCACTTCGCCAGTTCAAATGAACGCTGCCTGCATCTTCAATCGCCGTAAATGAAACGAGCTTTAACGGCAACGAAGTTGAATACCGGGCCTGTATGTATAGCCGCTTTACCGTGCCGCCACAAGGATCACCAAATATTCCGTTATTAGCATCAATACTTGCCGTGGATTGACCGATCAGTGCCGCTTCCACAATGGCCTGGCTGTTGGTGGCATGGCAGGAACCAAAAGTGAAACTGCCGCAGTTGCCATCAGGAGTACCATAACTTGCAAATTCAACACTGACAAAAGAACTTCCCGGAGGAGCTGTGAGAGTAACGGTACTTCCTTCAGCTGCGGTGCCGCAAATTACCTGGCCATTTACCAGGAAAAAGATCATCGAAAAAACGAACGTAAAAACCATTTTCATAATTCATGCTTGATTTAAATAGGTAAATAATCCTGCGCTCCGGCAGGCAACAACCAGGCAATTCTTAGAAATGCAATCAATCTGGCCGATTATATTTCGGGGAGAGACTAATGAATACTGCATTGGTGGAATGCAAGGTGGCTAATTTATTGGCGAATATAAATATAGTTATCTTTATATATGCAATAATTTAAATGCCTTTTTCTATAACTCAATTAATTCCCTGTCTGCCCAGACCACCTTTATTCCATATTGACCTGAATGAATAGTCAGGCTGCTTCCATGCATACAACTTAATTTCAGTATCACCATGCTGTTTACTTTTTTAGAAAGTAGCATCACCGATAAACGGCAGTTAGTCGCTTTTCTTAAGCCGAGATCATAAATAAAGGGGACTTCGCTGTCTATTCTTAAATCAATATGTTTGGCCAGGAGGCCATATAGCAATATCGCTTCAAAATAATATCCTGCCAGGTAAGTTCTTCTGAAATGATCTTTATTTCTTTACCGTTTTTATTTACCGCTGTGACCTGAAGAACATCAAATGACGAGTAGCGAGGGCAAATTCTGTTCCGACAAGTAATGTTTTATGACTATGATGGAATTGTCCGGAATATTAAATTTGAAACTTTGTGTTCCCGGATGAAGACATAAGTTTTCGCCGTCATTCGAATAGCAAAAACTTTTTCAGATCGTTACCATGGGTGGTAAAATTCCCAAAGTAAGCCGAGCCCGCAACGCCATTATCTGTGATCGTTATTTCGTTTTGCTAGAAAAGCCTGAAAATTTTCAGCAATCCGGGAAAATTCCAACATCTGCGGAATACTCCCTGTCTTATACCGTTGCTGCCTGGGTACTGTCATTTTTTCTTTTCAGGATCAATGCCGCGATCAGCGTAATAATCAGCCCTACGGGGAGTATTTCCACATAGGTCATGATGATGATAAAAAATTCATTTTTAGACCACTCCGCCATCTTTTTCATCTCCCCTGTTTTCTCCGCAATTGTTGCCGCACTGGCACCGCTGGCTTTTAACTGATCAAGTGTACGCGCAAAATATTTATCGTAGAAATCAGGCATGAAAAAATGATAATTGATCAACCAGCTAATCACGTAAAGCGTAGAAGCAACCAGGGTAATGAGCAGACCCACTTTGAAGGCTTTCCCAAAACTGATCACTCCATTATTGTATTTATCACGGTAGTTTTTAACTCCTACAAAGATCAGGGAGAAGGCAATGATCATACTGGCATACCCATAGATCATCCCGTTTTCGAAATCGCCGGAAGTACAAAAAATGGCCGTAGAAATAGCTCCCATAATACTTACGATCACCCCACCGATACCTCCGCAAACAAGAACAATTTTTTTCATTTGATTAATTTTGGTTTGATGAATAAGCCGTAAAAATCAGGTTTGTCGCGCTTTTCAGGCTCATACTTTCGGGTGATTTTGTGGTTTACCTTCTTTTTTCACCCAAAAAGCTGAGGTTTCAGGGGATTAAACCCATACGCTTTGCCTTTTCGATCGCCTGTGTTCTTCGCTGCACATCCATTTTCTCAAATATTTTTGAAGAATGTGTCTTGATTGTATTCAGGGAAACAAATAATTGTTTGGCAATTTCCTGGTTGCTGAGCCCTTCCGCCATCAACTGCAACACTTCCAGTTCTCTTTTACTCATACCGAGAGTAGCCAGCGCATTTTCATTGATGGTAAAAGGAACACCGGGATCCTTGTAAAGGTATTTTTCGACCACAACAGTTTCAACCTTCGGCTTGATCAGCTTACTGGCCAGCCAAATGCCCAGCGAGGTAAAGATGATCGCAATGGCACCGATATAGATATCAATGGAATGATCAAAAATTATAAACTTCAACTGGAGCCAGTTAAGCAAAAATAAAAGCCCGCCCAGGAGTACTCCATATAAAAGATTGGCCTTATTTTTTGCTAACAGTTTGCTGATCATCGGGCTGTGTTTACCAGGTGGTTTTGATATATAGAAAGATATATGTCCGGAAGGGACTAAAGTACAAAAATTAATTATTCGTCAGGCGCTGCTTTTACTACCGGAGATGGACGGTCTTCTTATTTTTATATAGCCGATCAAATCAATAAGAAACTTTGGAATCGTGGAAGACCGGAATCCAACACCATATTCGCCGAGCG
>CAMLGR010000163.1 GCA_946479615.1 uncultured Bacteroidota bacterium
AATGTCTGACATGTCGTATAAGTTTAGTTTATAGGGTGCAAAAATATACTTTTTGAGTAAACCAACATCGGAAACCCCTTTTTTTCCGGATTTACCTTTATTCCGCCGGTAAACGGCATTTCTTTGGTTCATAAACACCCACTGTTAACAACTGTTCAAAAACATATTAAAAGAAATTTATTTACCCATTTTAAGAGGCCGGACAGCGTTTAAATAGCTTACTGCCGATAGAAGAGTGATTATTTTGTTTGTATGCCCAGTTCTTTGTAAATTGAAAACCCTCAACTGATTGTATTGCATGGCATTGAAAATCATTGATCACGGAAGTCCTGAGTACCGGCAAATGGTAAAATTGCGGGAAGACCTGCTGCGCAGACCACTGGGTCTTGGCTTTACCCCCGAAGAACTGGAAATGGAGAAGGAAAACATGCTGATCGCCGCTTTTGAAGAAGAGCGCATTTTAGCCTGCTGTATGTTGGTGGAAGAAAAAGCAGATACGGTTCGTTTGCGCCAGATGGCTGTACTGAACGATCTGCAGGGAAAAGGTATTGGCCGTGCGTTATTAAATTTTGCAGAAAATCTCGCCCGCGACCGCGGCTATAAAGTTATTATCATGCATGCCCGCAAGAATGTGATCGGTTTCTATGAACGAATGAATTACCGCCTTAGCGGTGGTGAATTTATCGAGATAACTATACCACATTTCCGGATGGAAAAGAAGCTTTGAGTAAATAAGAAATAAGGAACAAAAAATAAGGAATGAGGAAGTAAGAAACAGACTGCTATTTTCTTATTCCTTATTTTTTGTTCCTTATTTCTTACTCTTAATATTCTCTTTCAGAATCTTTCTTAATTCAAAAATCTCATCACTATCCCTGCAGCCGCTTTTTGGTACGAGAAAGAATGTACGGCTATCAAAGTATAAATGAAAAAAATGCGGGCTCTCCAGGAATTTGATCAACGATGCCCAGGCCCAGGAACGTGAGCCACGTTCGTGATTAAGCGAAAACCCATCCTCCCCAAACTGCATACTGAAGTCATGACGGAAGGTTTCATTTCGCTTGTATACCAGCATCGGCAGAATAAACCAGAAGCTGATCATGAGTATGATCCATAGCAGCGATCCTACCAGGAACGCCAGTGGCGTGATTTTATGCAACGCATATAAAACAAGTGAAGCGATCGCAAATACATTGACGAGGATGATCATAATACGGATCTCGGGCCGGCTGATAAAATGATACCGCAATGCCTGCACTACCTGTCCTTTTTCATATCCAAAATGAATAGTCATGATGCAAAAATAAGTGTTAAGGGTTGAGTTTTAAGGGCGAGGTGTTAAGTGTTGGGTATTGGGCTATCATAAAGATTGTATTGCTTATTATTCGTATTTACAGATTGAAGTTTCATTTGGCAAATCAGGAGAGTGTCCCATCAGGGTCTGCGAAGCGACCCTGATGGGTAGGGATGGTTAGCAATAGAAACGGCTGAAAATACAAACAGGACAGGGTGAAAGATACCGATACATCGGGGTCGCTTCGCAGACCCCGATGGGACACTTCACAGGCTTCGATGGGATAGCCAGTCATGACGGGGGAAGTTCCAGGTGTTAGGTTTTAGATGTTAGGTTGGGGGTAGGTGTATTGAAATGATTCGTTACCACTCACATTTAAATAGTTGAAGTTCCATTCAGCGAATAAGGACTATGTCCCATCGGGGTCTGCGAAGCGACCCCGATGTGTAGGAAAAGTAACTGCCTGTTGAAATAACAGAGAACACAAACAGGATAGGTTGAAGATACCGATGGGACACTTCACAGGCTTCGACTGGATAGCCAGTCATGACGGGGGAAGTTCCAGGTGTTAGGTTTTAGATGTTAGGTTGGGGGTAGGTGTATTGAAATGATTCGTTACCACTCACATTTAAATAGTTGAAGTTCCATTCAGCGAATAAGGACTATGTCCCATCGGGGTCTGCGAAGCGACCCCGATGTGTAGGAAAAGTAACTGCCTGTTGAAATAACAGAGAACACAAACAGGATAGGTTGAAGATACCGATACATCGGGGTCGCTTCGCAGACAGACCCCGATGGGACATAAAAAAAGTCCCGCCTAAAGCGGGACCAATATCAGTAAGCGGTTCGGAATTGATTATTCGTTGGAACCGTCTGCGGGAATATTAAATAATTTGGCGACCTGGTCGTAAGGCATTCCTTTCAACTGGTCTGCTGTATAACCCTGGTAAGTTGCCATTCTTCCACCAGCTATACTTCCGGGTATGATCACATAACGGAAAGAAATGGCAGCGAGGTCTGTTTCATCAAAGAACGGAAAAGTAGTGAAATACAGGAACCTCAGGTTGCCCGTAGCATTCAATACAAAGCTATATGTATCGATAAAACCAAAAGTGTGTCCAACACTGTTAGGCAAAGGGAAAGTTTGTGTCAGGGGTGCACCGGTGATATTGGGATCGCCTTTCATGTATGCCAGCACGATACCATTATCAATGATTGACTGGGTAATGCCAGGAGCAGCTTTGTCGTATAAGAAGTTAGCCAGGTAATCATCAGTACCAGTAGCAGTCCAGCCTGCACCTGTTACGAACCATGCAGAGTAAGTGACATTCGTTTGTCCGACGGGACCCTGTGGACCAGCGGGACCTTGCGGGCCGCCAACACCGGCAGGACCGGATGCACCAGTAGCTCCTACGGGACCTTCAGGACCTTCTTTTGTACAGCTGGTAACGAATAAGATGGTAATAGCTAACAGGGAAAGAAGTGAAAACTTTCTCATAACATTTGTTTTGGCAGTTAAATACTAAATAAGGGATTGCGGCGGTTTTCCAAAGATGATTAAAGATAAAGGAAAAAAAACCATCCAAATCACCGCCGGCGAAAAAATATTTCTGCCCGAAACAGGCTTGATAACCGGCATCTAAAAACTACATTTGCTACTCCACAAACCATTACTTTATGCGCCGTTCACTGCTTTGTTTTACTATTATTATCCTGTTGTCCGCCACCACTTCAAATGCACAGTTTACCAAGGGAATGCGCATGGCTGGCGCAACGATCGGCGGCGCTTCTTTCAATTCAGGCACTTATGATTATACCGTTCCATCACCTACATTCGGCTACAGTGAAAAGGTAAATACACTAGGGGTAAATCTGTCGCCTAATTTTGGTTGGTTTGTTTCCGATAAAATAGTTATTGGTGGCCAGTTATCGGCCGGATACAGGTATGATAAAAATTTAAAAACTGATCCTTCCGATATTACCTATTCAAAGAATATCAGCAAAAGCCTGAACCTGGGAGCAGGAGGATTTGCACGTAATTATTTCGCGTCCGTATCGGGCCTGGTGCCTTTTGCACAGATCGGGCTTACTGCAGGAATGGGATCAACCCATAACAACGGCTTTTATTATAATAATTCGCCTTTATACAAAGATGTATACAAAGGAAAATCATCCGGCGATTTTACAGCGACCGGCACTTTGGCCCTTGGCATTACCAAACTGATCAATCAACATATCGGACTGGATATTTCAGCCGGTTATACTTTCAGTCATAACAAGAATAAGTATAAGACAACCACGCAAAGGGATACCGGTATCGATAATTCTATCGATGAAACACTGATCAGCGATCTCACTACAGAATTTACCAATCATGGATTTGCGCTCGGAGTAGGGTTCCAGGTATTCCTGGAAAAGAGAAAGTAATATATACGCAACAAGGAATGCAGGATGAAGAATTACTTCTTACCCGGCATTCCTTGCTGGTTAGTATTATTATTTGTTCATCATCTGCTTCGCTTCAATACTGAGCGTAGCGTGAGGAACAGCGCGTAAGCGGGCTTTGTCGATCAGCCTTCCGGTAACCCGGCAAACACCGTATGTTTTATTCTCGATGCGCATGAGCGCTTTTTCGAGGTGATCGATAAAAGTGATCTGGCGGCTGGCCATCTGGCTCAACTGTTCTCTCTCCATGCTTACACTACCATCTTCCATGGTCATGTAGCGGGCCTCATCCATATCGCCTCCTTCATCACGGCGGGTGATCAGCCCCTGGAGATAGGCCAGTTCTTTCTTGGCAGCATCCAGTTTTTTATTGATAATTTCTCTAAACTCGTTCAGATCAGTATCTGAATATCTCATCGTCGGTCCGGTTTGCTCATACATAGGGGTGTCCAATACAGATTTAGTAAATTCAGGTTCATATTTAACCGCGCTCTTGATCGTCGTTTTCGGGATCACAACCTTCGAAGGTTTAGGCGGTTCTTTCTTTATAACCGGCTTAGCTGTCGGCTTTATTGAAACCAGTGATTTGGGATCAAATGCACCGGATTTTTTAGCAACAGGTTTAGCAGGCGCAACTGCTGCAGGTGCGGGCACCGGGGCAGCTGGTTTATTGGGTACAGGTTTTGCCAAGGGCATAGGTTTTTTAGGTACTGGCTTTTTCTCAACAGCTTTTGCTGCTTTTTTAGGGGCATGCTTGGCAACTCCTTTAGCTGCTTTCGAAGCAGGTTTGGGAGCAGGCTTTGCTGCTTTTTTAGGAGCAGGCTTCGCTGCCTTTTTAGAAGCAGGTTTTTGAGCCGTTTTTTTCTTGGTAGCCATACAATTAGCCTTTTTTTGAAACAATCGCTTTTAGTGAAACATCATTTACCTCAATTCCGATAGCCTTGCTGTCGGGTATTTCAGGCACGATTTCCAGCTTATCTGCCAGAATTTCGGCGCAAATATAGTCTTTAAACCGTGTCAAAGATTCTCTCATTCCATTAGCAGCAGTAACCTTTACTTCGATGCGGTCTGTCAATTCAAACCCACTGTCCTTGCGTATTTTCTGTATCCTGTTTACAAATTCCCGGGCATTGCCTTCAGCCTCCAGTTCGGGTGTTACCGTCACATCCAGGGCCACTGTCAGCGACCCTTTACCAGCCATTGTCCAGCCTGGTATATCCTCACTGCTGATCTCAATTTCGGCAATTTGTAATATTACGGGTTCGCCATCAATTGACAAATTATATTGCCCCTCTTTTTCAAACTTCGCAATGTCCTGTTGTGTGAATTGTGTCAAAGCTGTGGATACTGCCTTCATCTTCGGACCCAGCTTTTTCCCCAATGCCACAAAATTCGGTTTGATCTTTTTATGGATAAATGTATTATCAGGAGCGAGGTATTCGATCTCTTTTACATTTACTTCCGCTTTTAATAAGTCTTCTACTTTCTGCAACTGCTGTTTCATTGCCGGATTCAGCACAGGTATCATTACTTTTTGTAATGGCTGCCGTACTTTGATATTAACTTTCTTACGCAAGGATAGTACCAATGAAGAAGCATCCTGCGCCAGTTGCATTCTTTCTTCCAGTGATTCGTCGATGGCCTGCTTATCCACTACCGGAAAATCAACATGATGAACAGATTCTGCTTTGAACCTGCCGGTTACTGCTTCCAGGTTCCTGAAAATAACATCACTAAAGAAGGGGGATACCGGCGCTATCAGTCTCACCACCGTTTCCAGGCACTCATATAAAGTCTGGTATGCACAAATCTTGTCCTGCCCATACTCCCCTTTCCAGAACCGCCTTCTGCACAATCTAACATACCAGTTGCTTAAATGTTCATCCACGAAATCTTCGATCGCGCGGCCGGCCTGTGTCGGCTCATAATCATCCATGTACTCATTGACTTTTTTGATCAATGAATTCAGGCTCGATAAGATCCAGCGATCGATCTCGGGGCGCTCTGCCAGTGGTATGTATTTTTCTTTGAACGAAAAACCATCCACATTGGCATATAAAGCAAAGAATTGATAGGTATTATATAATGTACCGAAGAATTTACGCTGCACCTCTTTGATCCCATCGAGGTCAAATTTCATATTCTCCCAGGGGGATGCATTGGTAACCAGATACCATCTCGTTGCATCGGCGCCGAATGTTTCGATCGTTTTAAAAGGATCCACCACATTGCCCAGGCGCTTGCTCATCTTGTTGCCATTCTTGTCCAGCACCAACCCGTTCGATACGCAGGTCTTATATGATAAGCTGTCAAATAACATAGACGCGATTGCATGAAGAGTATAGAACCAGCCACGTGTCTGGTCAACACCTTCGGCGATAAAGTTGGCAGGAAATAAAGCTCCACCTTTGGAGGCCGTATGATATTTAAAGAAATTCTCCGGCGATAAAGGTCCGTATTGATTCGAACTTGTATCCGGCAATCCCCATTGCGCATACGGCATGGCACCGCTGTCGAACCATACATCGATAAGATCGGGGACACGCTTCATTGGCTGCCCGGTTGAGCTTACGAGTACGATCTCATCAACATATGGTTTATGAAGATCTATGTTTTCAGCAGTGAGTTTGGCGCTGTTGGATAATCCTAATGCTTTATCCGACTTCTTTACTTCTTCTATCAATTCTGCAATCGTACCGATACATTTTTCTTCCTTGCCATCTTCTGTTTTCCAGATCGGCAATGGCGTACCCCAGAAACGGCTGCGGCTGAGGTTCCAGTCTACCATATTTTCCAGCCAGTTCCCAAAACGTCCTTCACCGGTGGATTTGGGTTTCCAGTTGATAGTCTTGTTCAGTTCCACCATCCTGTCCTTCAAAGCGGTTGTTTTGATGAACCAGGCATCCAATGGGTAATACAGGATCGGTTTATCAGTGCGCCAGCAATGCGGGTAATTATGCTCGTATTTCTCTACTTTGAACGCACGGTTTTCTTTTTTCAGTTTGACACTGATATCGACATTCACATCTACATATTCCTTCTCATCCTTATAGTTCTTTACATACCGGTTGCTGAATTCACCCAGTCCATCGATGAATTTACCCTGCTTGTCAACCATAGTCAGGATACCGATATTAAATTTCTTACCTACTTTATAGTCATCTGCACCAAATGCAGGAGCCGTATGTACGATACCTGTACCATCTTCGGTAGTAACAAAGTCACCCGTGATGACATGGAATGGTTTTGCACCCGGTGTTATTTCACGGATCGCTTGTAATGAATTGGCTTCATAAGGAAGCAATTGCTCATATTCACAGCCTTCAATGCTTTTTCCTTTGAATTCAGCGAGAATTTTCCAGGGAAGCAGTTTTACATCGGCTGAATAGTTATCGAAATCACCATTCTCTCCTTCCGGTTTGAAATATTTACCCAGCAAGGCTTTGGCGAGTACAACATTAACAGGGAGATGTGTATAGGGATTAAATGTCTTTACCAGTACATAATCTATGGAAGGTCCTACTGTCAATCCTAAGTTGGATGGCAATGTCCAGGGCGTTGTCGTCCAGGCGAGGAAGAATATTCCGGCCCCTTCGGTGGATCCTGTAAAAAGAAATTCGCTTTTACTATTGGGGATGACTTTAAACATCGCCACGCAACTGGTATCTTTTACATCTTTATAAGTACCCGGTTGATTCAATTCGTGTGAGCTCAATCCTGTTCCTGCCGCCGGTGAATAAGGCTGGATGCTGACGCTTTCATACAGCAATCCTTTTTTATACAATTCGCTAAGCAGCCACCACAGGGTTTCGATATATTCATTTTTGAAGGTGATATAGGGATCATTCAGATCGACCCAATACCCCATCTTTCGGGTGATATCATCCCATTTATCTTTATAGCGTAATACCGCTTCGCGGCATTTCCGGTTGTATTCTTCTACCGATATTTTTTTACCGATATCTTCTTTGGTGATGCCCAGTTCTTTCTCCACACCCAATTCGATAGGCAGGCCGTGGGTATCCCATCCACCTTTTCTTTTTACCTGGAATCCTCTCATGGTCTTGTAGCGGCAGACCAGGTCTTTCAGTGTCCGGGAAATAACGTGGTGGATACCGGGCATTCCATTAGCGCTGGGAGGCCCTTCATAGAATACAAAGGGGGTAGCACCCTCGCGGAGCGACACACTTTTCTCAAACGCATGGGCATCAGCCCATTTTGTCAGTATCTCCTGCTCAAATGCCGGGAGATTAAGTCCTGAAAATTCCTTGTATTTGACAGCCATGATCGGTTTCCCGCCTGATTTTTAAGGGTGCAAAGGTATAGAATTTCAGTAAGCAATTGGCAGTGTCAGTTCTGCGGCCTTGTGGTCTTACAGCCAGCAGTCCCGTGATTGTTGAAATCTACTATAGGCATGATGACGACTTCCTGCTGCAAGACTGCAATATGGCGAGACTACCAGCTGCCGGCTGTCATCTGCTTGGTACGTTTTTAGTTAACTACAACATTATCTTAAAGCCAAAAACATTCGTGCTGATGATGGAATCTCAACAAGCTACCGACCTGACCAATTGTGATAAGGAACCTATCCATATACCAGGAGCCGTTCAATCCCATGGCTTTCTACTGGCGCTTGACCCCGGCTCACTGATCGTTCAAAAGGTATCGGCTAATATCGAAAAGTTTACCGGCAGAAAAGCCGGCGAATGCCTGGCGCAACCGGCCGCTATGCTGGAAAGCATTATTATTCCAGCCAAAGCCGGTTCTTCCCTGACGGAATTGATCAAATTGGGAATGATCACCGGCCATTTTGAATCATTGAACCCGCAACGCGTCACTGTGGCCGGCAAGGATATGTTCCTTATCTGTCACCAGTATAAAGGATATATTATTTGTGAATTTGAAACGCTGCAGCCTGATGAGGATAATACTATCACCCTGCAAAAAGCCATGGGCACCGCTCTCGGTGTCATTCAATCTTCTTCGTCTTTTGATAAGTTATTGAATCATGTGGCTTCTTTTGTAAAAGAGATTACAGGCTATAACCGTATCATGATCTATAAGTTTCATAAGGACCAGCATGGAGAAGTGATCGCGGAGGCAAAAGATGATGATATGGAAAGCTGGCTGCACCTGCATTACCCGGCCAGCGATATACCAGCACAGGCAAGAGAATTATATAAGCTGAACCTTGTGCGGCTGATCGCCGATGTAAACAGTAAACCTTCCGGGTTATTAAGCGAAGCCAATCACCCCGAACCACTGGATCTCACCCATAGTACACTCCGTGCGGTATCGCCTATTCATATTGAATATTTAAAGAACATGGAAGCAGGCGCGAGCTTCAGTGTTTCATTGATGAGTAAGAATGAACTCTGGGGTCTTATTGCCTGTCATCACCGCGAAGCGCGTTTTATCGATTATAATTCCAGGACTGCCTGCAACTTTATCGGTCAATTATTTTCCGCAGCACTGGAATTTAAAAATATCGAAAACATTGAAGAGCGGCATAACCGGTCGGCCGAAAATCAATTACAGTTATTCGAATACCTGTTAAAAGAAATGGACCCGGTAGGCGCCCTCACACAAAAAGAGATCACCCTGCTGGATATGAACAGTGCGACGGGTGTGGTATTCTGTTTTGAAAGCAATATGTATACATTAGGAAAGGTGCCTGATGAGAAAGAGATCGGTCAATTAATAAGCTGGCTCCGGCAAGGCGAGCATGGATTTTTTTATCAAACTTCTTCTTTGCCGAAAGAATATCCCGGTGCAAAAAGTTTTGCTGCGATCGGAAGCGGGATCATGATCACAGAGATATCGCATGATTTCAGTGAGTATATCATGTGGTTCAAACCCGAATTGATCAGGACGGTTGACTGGGCCGGCCAGCAGCAAAAGAATACGACAAGGATGGAGGACGGAAGCATCCGCATCAGCCCGCGAAAAAGTTTTGCGAAATGGACAGAAGAAGTAAAGTTCACTTCGGAAGAATGGACAAATAACGAGATCGCTGCTGTTTTAAAACTGCGGGAAGACCTGATACAGGTCTTCAATAAAAAAGCCAGCGAGATCCGGAAATTAAATGACCTGCTGAAGACTGCCTATGAAGAACTGGATACATTCAGTTTTACT
>CAMLGR010000164.1 GCA_946479615.1 uncultured Bacteroidota bacterium
TTGCCTATTGACCATTCACTATTCACCATTCACTTATAAAATCTGCCGATCAACGGATTTTCCACGATATTCCTTTTCATTTCCGCCACATTGATCGTTCCCTGTTTTCCATAAACGATCTTACCACCCGGCTCCACCAATATGCTGTATGGCAAAGCGCCCTGCCATTTGGGATCGATGGCTTCGATCAGTTTGTATTTATCATCGATGCTAAAGAGGTAATTTTTATTCGATGCTTCTTTCCCTTTTAAGAATTTCAATACTTTGTCTTTGGCAGAAGGATCATCGGCGCTGATACTGATAAATTCAAAATCCCGTCCGCGATACATCCGGTTGATGGTAATGAAATCTGGAAATTCAGATACACAGGGACCGCACCAGGTAGCCCATACATTGATCAGCCGGAGCTTATCAGAATTATTTTTTAATAAATCCCTGATACCAGCTTCATCGATCATGCCTACACTAACAGGTTCTGCTGCCCATTTTTCTTCAAATTTTTTTCCTTCTTCTTCTTTCGATTTCCATTTCACCGAACAACCAAATACTTTGGTAGTAGCTACCGGCACTTCTGTTCCTGCCAGCAATGCCTCGATCGCATTCCGTGCATCCTGTGTATTCGGAGTTTTTGATGGCTTCTCCACATCATCGATCCGGCCCTGGTAACGCAGTTTTCTTTCTTTATCAAAAATAAAGACATGCGGAGTAGCTACAGCGCCGTATGCTTTTCCCGCAGATTGTGTAATGCCATCGAACAGGTACGGGAAATTATATTTCTTGTTCTTTGCACGGATTTTCATTTCTGCAAATGAATCGCCCATGTCTGTCCAGCCCATTTCATCGAGACGAACGGCTTTGGGATCGTTGGGTGATATAACAACTACTGAAACACCTTTGGCACTATAATCTTTTGTCAGTTGTATCACACGATCCTCATACGCCTGTGCTGTAGGGCAATGATTGCAACTGAATATCACCACTAAAATTTTTGCTTTACTGAAAGAAGCCAGGCTGTATGTTTTACCATCCACACCAGGTAATTTAAAATCCGGTGCTTTGGCGCCGATGGCCAGTGTAACAGGATCATCCGCCATTGATTTCTTAACAACAGGTAATACAGTGATCGCAACTGCAAGCATACAGCATGTTACAAGTTTCATAGACAAACATTTTACGAAAAGTTACGAATTCACTACCTTACTTTTGAAAATCTTTTATTGACATTTTTATTTTCTTCAATAACGATTGTTCATTTTTTTAACCTCTGCCAATCCATTTCATCATGCAAACACGTCGTACATTCTTAAAGGAAACAAGCGCTTTCGCTGCCGGATCATTACTGCTTCCATCATTGCTGCACTCACCGGAAAAAGTAAAAAACATCGGTGTTCAATTATACACATTCCGTAAAGAGCTGGCAACCGATGCGATAGGAACACTCAAGCAGATCGCATCGATCGGCATCAAACAAATTGAATCGGCAAGAAGTGATAAAGGAAATTATTATGGATTGAAAGCAGCCGAGATGAAGAAGGTCTGTTCCGATCTCGGCATGACCCTCCGCAGCGGTCATGTTCATGTAGACAGTCAGTTGTCACAAACGATCGATGAAGCCGCCGAATCCGGGCAGGAATATATGATCTGCTCGTCCATGCCATCACCAGGGCAGACCGTAGACAATTATAAAAAAGCAGCCGAAGCATTTAACAAAGCCGGCGAAGCCTGTAAAAAACAAAATGTAAAATTCGGATACCATAACCACGATGCAGAGTTTGAAGAAGAGAACGGGCAGGTTTTGTATGATGTATTATTAAAAAACACTGACCCTTCATTGGTGCATATGGAATTCGATCTGGGCTGGGTGCTTGCCGCTGGAAAAGATCCGCTGGAGTATTTTAAAAATTACGAAGGCCGTTTCCCTCTCTGGCATTTAAAAGATATGGATACGAAAGCAAAACACAGCACTGAATTTGGCAAAGGAAGTCTGCCCATTGTTAAGATACTGGAACACCGCAAACAATCCGGCATGAAGTACTTTTTTGTAGAACAGGAAGAATATACCAGCACACCATTGGAGAGTATGAAAGAAAACATGCGCTATCTTTCCAAACTGGATATCTGATTCCGGTATGATACTTTTTTATCCTCTTATACCTATTTATGAACAGTAAACACCGGGTCTTCCCTTCAATCAGCAATTTGCAGTTATGAACAGACGCGCTGCCATCCGACATGTCGTAGTTATTTCAGCCGGAGCTATTTTACTGCCCTCCTGCACAGGCGACGACAAACCTGCAATGGTGCTGAAAAATCTATCGCTCACCGGTTCACAGGAAAAAATGCTGGCCGCTTTATGCGATGCGATTATTCCGGATACAGGATCGCTGCCCGGCGCCGCCGGTTTACAATCGCATGAGTTCGTACTGACCATGATCGATGATTGTACAAGTCCCGAAGATCAGACACACTTCAGTCAAGGCATGAAGAGCTTTGAAGCGGCCTGTAAAGAGAAATGGGACACTTCTTTTATAAAACTGACTGCAAGGCAAAAGAAAGAATGGCTGCAGCAGGTAGAGAAGAAAACAGGTGTACCTGCAGAAGCGCTCGCATTTTATCAAATGACCAAACGATACACTGTACAGAGTTTTACTTCTTCAAAAGAGTACATGACTACGATAAGAGATTATAAAATGATACCGGGGAATATATACAAAGGTTGCGTTCCCTTAGTTTAATACAATAGTAATATGGGTGATACAGCGAATACATTTGATGCCATCGTCATCGGAAGTGGAATGAGTGGTGGCTGGGCCGCCAAAGAATTTTGTGAAAAAGGACTGAAGACCCTCGTGCTCGAACGTGGAAGGGATGTAAAGCATCTCAAAGACTATCCGACCACCAATATGCTGCCCTGGGAATTTAAACACCGCGGGCAGGTACCTTATGCGATCGCCAAAGAAAATCCGGTTATTTCCCGCTGCTATGCTTTTCGCGAAGACGCGATGCATTTCTTTGTAAAAGACACCGAGCATCCTTATACACAGGAAAAGCCTTTTGACTGGATCCGTGGATACCAGGTAGGTGGTAAAAGTATTATGTGGGCGCGGCAGACACAACGCTGGAGCGATTTCGATTTTGAAGGACCCGCCCGCGATGGATTCGCTGTGGACTGGCCCATCCGCTATAAAGACATTGCACCCTGGTATAGCTATGTGGAAAAATTCGCCGGTATCAGTGGTAATAAAGATGGATTGGACACTTTACCCGACGGAGAATTTTTACCAGCCTGGGGATTGAATTGCGTGGAAGATTATTTCAAAGGAGTGGTCGCTAAACATTATCCCGACAGGCACGTGATCTATGGCCGTTGTGCGCACGTATCACAACCCGAACCCATACACCTTGAACAGGGACGAGGGCAATGCCAGACAAGGAATCTTTGCCAGCGTGGTTGTCCCTTTGGCGGTTATTTCAATGCCAATTCAACGACGATCCCCTGGGCGGCAAAGACCGGTAACCTCACCATGCGTACACATGCTGTGGTTCATTCCATTATTTATGATGAAAAAAAAGGAAAAGCCACCGGTGTCCGTATCATCGATGCGAATACCAAACAGGCCACTGAATATTTTGCCCCGGTGATATTTGTGAATGCCGGCGCGATCAATACCAATCTTATTTTATTGAATTCTGTTTCTTCCCGTTTCCCGAACGGGCTGGGAAACGACAACGGGTTGCTCGGAAAATTCTTTGCTTTCCATAATTACCGGGCCCGTATCTCCGCCAGGTATGAAGGTTTTATGGATTCCAAAACAGAGGGTGGCCGTCCTACAAGCGCTTATATTCCGCGTTTCAGGAATGTGCGGAAACAGGAAACCGATTTTCTTCGGGGTTATGCAACTACTTTCAATGCCAACCGTTATCCGGCAGGCGGAGGATCGGGATTTGGAGGCGAATTGAAAACAGGGTTGATGAATAAGAAACTCGGTCCCTGGAGTGTTGGTTCGGGTATGATGGGAGAAACCATTCCGAAGGAAACGAATTTTGTAACACTCGATAAAGAGAAAAAAGATGAATGGGGCATTCCCCTGGTCAGTTTTAATGTCAGTTATGATGATAATGATGAAAAAATGATCAGCGACTTCTTTGACCAGTATACCGAAATGTTTATGAAAGCAGGATTTATGGATATAACAACGTCTGATAGTAAACAGGCACCCGGTCTCGATATTCATGAAATGGGTGGTGTGCGGATGGGGAAAGATCCAAAAACATCATTGCTGAATGCCTGGCACCAGTTACATGCCTGTCCGAATGTATTTGTGACAGATGGCGCTTGCATGACATCTACCTCCACGCAAAATCCATCGCTTACCTATATGGCAATGACGGCGAGAGCAGCCAATCATGCGGTAGAGATCTTAAAAAAGGGCGAGCTATAATTTGACATATGAATCAGCAGATCGTTCATATTGCATTGGTGGTAGCCGATTATGATGAAGCCATAGCATTTTATACGAAGAAATTAAACTTCACGCTTGTTGAAGATACTCCCCAGAGTGAAACCAAGCGGTGGGTTATTGTAAAACCAAAAGGCGAAGGCAGTTGTTGCCTGTTGCTGGCGAAAGCGGCTAAAGAGGAGCAGAAAACAAGGATCGGGAATCAAACCGGTGGACGGGTATTCCTGTTTCTTTCTACGGACGATTTTTACCGGGATTATAATAATATGCTGGCGAACGATATTAAATTTATACGGGAACCGAAGGTTGAAGAATATGGTACGGTAGCTGTCTTCGAGGATCTTTATGGCAACCTCTGGGACCTGATCGGATTTTCTATGTGAAACCTATGTGCCTATGTGGTAAAAAGCTGATTGGCGTAGATTCACTACATAGGTTTCACATAGGTTTGAGATAATTACTAACAAGAAAACAATAAAGATGATTCCTGTAAAAGCATATGCTGCGCAAAGTCCCACTTCGGCATTGACGCCTTTTGATTTCGAAAGAAGGGAACTAAGAGAACATGATGTACTGGTAGATATTCTTTTTTCGGGTGTCTGCCATTCCGATCTTCACCAGGCAAGAGACGAATGGGGTGGATCGATGTACCCGATGGTACCCGGGCATGAGATCGTAGGAAAAATAATCAAAACAGGTTCGCATGTAAAAAAATTCAAACCAGGAGATACCGCCGGTGTAGGGGTGATGATCGATTCCTGCCGGGTATGCAAATCCTGCAACGACCTGATGGAACAATACTGCGTCGAAGGCATGACCGGCACCTACAATGGATTTGAAAGAGATAAAAAAACAGTGGCACAGGGCGGATACAGTACTCAAATCGTAACCGACGAAAGATATGTATACCATGTTTCCGATAAACTCAGCCTGGCAGGTGTTGCTCCTTTGCTTTGTGCAGGCATTACTACTTACTCTCCCCTCAGATTTGCCAATGTAAAACCAGGTGATAAGGTAGCCGTAGCAGGATTAGGTGGTCTTGGTCACATGGGCGTGAAATTCGCGGTAGCCATGGGAGCCGAAGTCACTATGCTCAGCACCTCGCCTTCCAAGGAAGCGGATGCCAAAAAACTCGGCGCTCATCATTTTGTATTGTCTACCGATAAGGAAGCCATGAAAAAACTGGATAGCCGGTTCGATGTAGTGCTCGATGCGGTAGCCGGCAACCATGATTATGAAATTTACTTAAAATTATTAGGTGTCGAAGGCAAATTGCTGGTGGTAGGATTACCGGCAGATCAGCCTAAAGTGAATACGTTTGAACTGATCAGGAACCGCCGTTGCATCATTGGTTCTATGATCGGCGGCACGGAAGAGACACAGGAGATGCTGGATTTCTGCGCGGAAAAGAATATTGTAGCCGATGTGGAAGTGATCCCTATGCAATATATCAATGATGCGTATGAAAGAATGCTGAAAAACGATGTGAAATACAGGTTTGTGATCGATATGAATTCATTGAAAAATCTTTGAACTATGAATTTTGAATCATGAATTATGAATTATGAATGAGCATAAAATCAAAGGATACCTGCTGTTCACGCACATTCATAATCCATAATTCTTAATTCATAATTCCTCACTCCTAACACTTAACCATCATGAAATCTCTCTTGCTTGTCACTACCTTATTAACAGGATCAATTATCATGGCGCAAAACAATGCTGTCGGCATTTTCAGCAATCATACCGATATCGGCAACCCGAAAGTAAAAGGGTCCGCTGTTTTTAACACCGCCGACCAGAGCTATACGCTGAAAGGCGGTGGTTATAATATCTGGTTCAACCGTGATGAATTTCATTATGCCTATAATAAGATCAAAGGAGATTTCATTCTTACCGCTAATGTGCAATTGATCGGTAGCGGTAAAGATCCGCATCGAAAGATCGGGTTGATGATACGGGCCACCGACCAGGAAGATGCGGCACACATGACCGCCACCGTACATGGCGATGGATTGACCGTATTGCAATGGCGGCGTTTGCGCGGCGCTTATATGCGAGACCCGCAGGATGAATTGTTCACGATGAAAAAAGCAGTGCAGATCATCCAGCTCGAACGCACCGGTAAAACATTTATCATGCGTATAGCCAATCCCGGCGAGCCTTTACAGGAACTGGGCCGCACAGATGCGATCGAACTGCCTGATGAGGTACTGGCAGGTATTTTCCTTTGCAGTCATAACCCCGATGTACAGGAAGAAGGGCTGGCCTGGAACGTGCGGGTGGAACAAACCGTTCCTGATACTCACAATGGCTACCGCGATGGCATACTCGGCAGTAAAATGGAACTCATGAATGTTTTCGATGGGAAACGCATGGTGATCTACGAAGATAAGGGCCGCTTCGAGGCACCCAACTGGATGCCCGACGGAAAACGATTACTCTTCAACCAGGGCGGCAGCATTTATACAATTCCTGTTGAAGGAGGTACTCCTCAATTACTGAATACAGGCGCTGCGAAAAGAAACAACAATGATCACGTGATCTCTTTCGATGGAAAAATGCTCGGCATCAGTTCGCACCGCGATGGCATGCCGGGTGGCGGCAGCACTGTTTATTATTTGCCATTAAGCGGTGGCGAAGCCAAGATCATTACAGACAGCACTCCTTCTTACTTGCATGGCTGGAGCCCGAACGGAAAGGAAGTATTGTACACAGCACAGCGCATAAGCAAGGAAGCCGCTTATAATATTTATAAAAAGCCCATCAATGGCGGAGCGGAAGTACAGCTCACTTTCAATAAAGCAGGGCTGGCAGATGGACCGGAATATTCACCGGACGGAAAATATATTTATTATAATGCAAATCTTACCGGTACTATGCAGATCTGGAGAATGAAACCCGATGGCACCGGCAACGAGCAACTGACATTCGATGAATACAATAACTGGTTCCCGCATATTTCACCGGATGGAAAATGGATCGTGATCATTTCATTCCCGGATACGATCGATCCGGGTGATCATCCTTTTTATAAAAGAGTGATGCTGCGTTTACTTCCTTACAGCGGTGGTGCACCGAAAGTGATTGCCTATCTCTACGGAGGCCAGGGAACGATCAATACACCAAGCTGGAGCCCTGATAGCAAACGCATTGCCTTTGTCAGCAACAGCGGGCCCATCACCAAATAAACTCTCTCCGCGGCCCTCTGTGTCTCCTCTGTGGCCCTCTGTGTATAACTCCGGGAGTAAGATATCAGGTTAAAGCCTTTATAGTGCTTATGAATAGAATCACTCTTAAAAGAATTATACACAGAGATTCTGTGTTAAGATCCAAGTAATTTGATTTTATTATTTTTGTGTCTCAGGCGGCTTTATGCCAGCCAGTTTAGAGAGTAGCATTTATGCTGCTCTCTAGTTTTTTCAGGTAATTCTTGTCGTAAGGCATATTGATTTTCCAGATTATAAAACTCATTTCCAGTAATTTTCTTTGTACGGCTACAGCTGCTTTCATTTTTATTCCATGTTTGGCTACCAGCCTTCCAAAGACACCTTTAAACCGATCATCACTTCGTATAGCTGCCAGGGCAGGTAAATGCATGGCTTTGCGCAGGTGCTTATTGCCCTTCTTTGAGATGTGCGCTTTGCCTTTGACCGATGTCCCGGATTGCTTTTCTTTTACATCCAGCCCCGCATAACTGGTCAACTGCCGTTTATTTCGTATCAGCTCAAAGCCATTGGTCTCTGCTAAAATCGAAGCAGCCGTTAAAGTGCCGATTCCCGGTATCGAACTGATCAACTGTACAGAGGCTTTCAACTGTTCATCGTGCTTAATAAGAGCCGCTAGCTCAGCCTTGATTTGCTGCTCCTGGTTGTTTAGCAAGGTGATGCGTTTCTTTAATCTGGCCACGCTTGATGGATGCGGGTCGGCTTCTGCCAGTTCCGCATGCAATTGATTTTTTACCATTGTCCTTTCTTCTACCAGTTGGTTGCGTTCCCGTGTTAACTGCCGCAGGCTTTTAACTATTTTTTTAGGCCGCTTCCAGTCATCCAGCCTTCTTTCCAGTCCAAAGCGGCTAATCGTTTCGGACATGGTTTTGTCGGTAACAGTTTTAATCTCCAGGGTCCTGAAGTAATTACTGATCTTGTTAGGCAGCACTATGCTTACCCGATCTGCATGTTCATCCAGGAAATAGGCCAGCGATTCATGATACACGCCTGTAGCTTCCATAACATAACGTACTTCAACCACCGGTCCGGTAAGCTTGCTCACCCAGGCGCGAAGGCCTGAAAAACCTTTGGCTGTATTAGGGAACGTCCTGGTTGCATAAATCTCAACAGCCAGATCTTCATACATCCGGCCCAGGGAAACAACCAGTTCTTTTTGAGCAACATCAATACCTGCTACCTGCTTTACTGTTTTTTTCATACCAATTAATTTAAAATTAAAAGTGAAAATCTCCCTTCGTTTTGTCTCCTGATTGGATATACTGGCTGCTCCGCCCTGCGGAACGCCTTACATTCTGTTCAAACTCGAAGAGATAAAAAAGAATGAGGCAATATCTCTGCGTCAACATACCTGAAGGTTGTTTAGGGCCACATCGCTCCCATTCTTTTCACTTTTTACCAAATCTATTGGTATCTTAACTTTATCTCAAAGAACTTATTTATAAACATAGGAGGGCCACAGAGGAGACACAGAGAGCCACAGAGAGCTGCGATAATAAACCATTCGGATTGGAATGAATAATACTATTACCGGGTGCCGATAGGGGGTATATTTATCCCCCAAACTCTTATTTCATGTCAACCAGGTCCTTTCTCGTAATCGCTGTATTATTACAGGCACTCACAGTTTGTTCCCAGAAAAAATACTTACTCGCTTCTCCTGACGGAAAGATCGTCATAACAGTTACGGCCGGCACTGAACTACAGTGGCAGGTGAAACAGGGCAATGATAATGTTATCATTCCTTCTCCGGTCAGCCTCTCTTTGCAGGGTGGTGAAATACTGGGCAAAAATGTAAAAGTAAGTTCAGCTAAAACAAAAAAGGTTGATCGCAGCATCGCGGCTATTGCTTATAAAAAGAAGTCCATTGCCGATCAGTATAATGAGCTCACGTTATCATTCAAAAATGATTATGGCGTTATTTTCCGTGCCTATAATGACGGGGCTGCTTATCGCTTTTTTACCAAAAGAAAGAACAACCTTGTTATTACCAGCGAAAGTGCCGCTTTCAATTTTGATAAAGACTATCATGTACTGATCCCGCATGTGAGTGATATAAGAGGAGGCGAAAAATATACCTGTTCGTTTGAAGAATTTTATACCGACACTCCTGTTTCCGGCATCAACAAAGATACCCTGGCTTACCTGCCATTGCTGGTAAAGCTGG
>CAMLGR010000165.1 GCA_946479615.1 uncultured Bacteroidota bacterium
TGATCACATCTTCAAGGGAACGGCCAATAAGATCATAATCATTTTTCATGAATCCTGTTACCAATCCCGCGATATTTCCCCATTGGCGGATAGCATCTTTTAAGAGCACCTGCTGTTTTAATATTTGCCTGGCATCTGAAGTTCTTACTTCGATCTGCGGATGTACAATCGTTACATATAATTCAGGAGCCGGTATGGAAATAATATCCAGGGGATGGATCGCACGGACAAGACTTACTCCACCAAGAATACAGGGCGCAATATTGTCTGCATGCTTTACGCCGGAAGCCAGTTTCTCACCATTCATCGCAAACTGTACCAGTTCATCGCGGGAAAAAATATTGCCGAGTAAATGATTGGCGCCCACTGCCGCACCTGCTGCACTGGCTGCACTGGAACCTACACCGCTTCCTGGCTTGATATGTTTCTCGATCGTTACTTCAAACCCATTGTTGGTATTCAACCTTTCCATCATCGATAACAGCACCACTCCGGCTACATTTTTTTCCGGTTCTGTTGGAAGATTGAACTCATCCCTGTTATGAATAATTACTCTGGGTTCATCGAGCAACCGGAATTCCATGATATCATAGGGATCACCAACGGCCAGTCCCAAAATATCGAATCCGCAAACGAGATTGGCGACGGTGGCGGGCGACTTTATTTTTACTTGTTTCATTTAAATAGTTTAAAGGAAAATGTAAAATCTAAAATGTAGAATGCAAAATGTAAAAGTGATTCACTAACCCAGAGAGATATCCTTTTACATTTTAGATTTTACATTTATTTATTCCTTATTCCTCATTTCTTATTTCTTATTTATTATTTATTACCCTCTTCCCGCTCTCGTCACATCCGCAAACACCCCACTGGCCGTTACTTCAGCGCCGGCACCGGCGCCTTTGATCACGAGCGGCTGATCTTTATACCGGTCTGTATAAAATAATACTACGTTGTCTTTTCCATACAGGTGGTAAAGATCATGTTTGGGATCGATATGCTGCAATCCTACCGAAGCCTTGCCATTGTTATACGAGGCTACGAATTTCAATTTACAGCCTTCTTTTGTTGCTTTTTCATACAACTTTTTAAAATGCGCTTCTTCTTTGGCCATGGCTGCATAAAAATCAGCGACACTTCCCTGCATACAGGAAGCCGGCATAAAAGAGTTGTTAGCGATCTCGCTCATTTCTATCTTTTCGCCTGCTTCACGTGCCAGGATCATGATCTTGCGCATGACATCGGTGCCACCGAGGTCAAGCCTTGGATCAGGTTCGGTATATCCTTCTTCCTGCGCTTGTTTTACCACATCGGCAAACAAACGGGTGCCGTCATAATTATTAAATACAAAATTCAAAGTGCCGCTTAACACTGCTTCGATACGATTGACACGGTCGCCACTGCGGAGAAGATCGTTCAATGTACCGATGACAGGAAGGCCGGCGCCTACATTCGTTTCAAAAAGGAATTGGCAATTATATTCGCGGGCCAGGTCCTTTAATTTTTTATAATTATCATAGGAAGAAGAGGCTGCGATCTTATTACAGGCGACAACCGATATGCTTTTTTGTAAGAACTGGTCATACATTGCAGCTACTTTATCGTTGGCAGTCACATCTACAAAAATGGAGTTGCGGAGATTGCGGGAAATGATATTATCAGCAAACTTTTGCAGATCGGCTGGTTCCCCCTGTTCCAGTTTCTCTTTCCATTTATCCATGGGGATACCTTCTTCCTCTATCAGCATCTTACGGCTATTGCTCAAACCGATCACGCGAACCTGTAAACGCATCTGCTGTTGCAGGAAAGCAGCCTGTTGTTGTAACTGCCCGAGGAATTTAGCGCCTACATTACCTGCACCAACGATGAAAAGGTTTACCTGTTTGTAAGTAGTCTCGAAAAATTCTTCATGCAATACGTTGATGCCTTTCTTTACATCTTTGGTAGAGATAACGGCCGAGATATTTTTTTCAGAAGAACCCTGCGAGATCGCGCGGATATTCACCCCGTTTCTTCCCATAGCGCCAAACATACGTCCACTGATACCCGGATGGCTCTTCATATTCTCACCTACCAGCGCCACGATAGAAAGATTGCCTTCGATCTTTAACGGTTCTACCTTCTGCAATGCAATTTCATTGGTAAATGCTCCGTCTACCGCCTGTTTGGCCCGGGTAGCAGCAGCGGCTTCAATGCCAACACAGATAGAATGTTCGGATGAACTTTGTGTAATAAGGATCACATTGATCTTTTCATTGCTCAACGATTCAAATAACCGCTTCGAAAAGCCAGGAATACCAATCATGCCACTTCCTTCAAGACTGATCAAAGCGATATTATTGATACTGGAGATACCCCGGACAATATTTCCATTGCGGGTAGCTACCGATTCGATCAGTGTACCTTCATCACCTGGTGCAAATGTATTTTTGATCCAGACAGGTATATTTTTATTCATCACCGGCTGTATTGTCGGCGGATAGATCACCTTCGCACCAAAATGTGAAAGTTCCATAGCTTCCTGGTAAGAAATATGCGGGATGATCCGCGCATTGCTGGTAAGACGTGGATCGGCCGTCATCATGCCACTTACATCTGTCCATATTTCCAGTTTGGTGGCTTCAGCGGCAGAGGCAATAATAGCAGCGGTATAATCAGAGCCGCCACGGCCAAGCGTGGTTGTTATTCCCTGCGCATTCGCCGCTATAAATCCGGGCAGTATATACAAATTGCCTTTATCGGCAGTAAAAAAATCACTGATCTTTTTACGGGTGGCTGCAAAATCAACTTCAGCAGCAGTAAAAACGGAATTGGTAACGATCAGGTCCCGGCTGTCTTTCCAGGTATTCTCAATTTTTTCTGATTTGAATTTGGCAGAAATGATCTGGGAAGATATCCATTCGCCATAACTGCTGATCCTGTCTTTGGAACGCGGCGTCAGTTCTCCCAATAAAAAAATACCATTGCAGATATCTTCAATTTCATTGCAGCTTTTCTTCACCAGGCTCAACAACTGGCTTTGATTGGCCACCGGTATCAATTGCTTGACCGTATCGAGATGGCGCTGTTCGATGACAGCAAGTTTTTCCTTGTATGATTCTTTACCTTCTGCGGCCAGTTCTGCAGCACCGAGCAACAGATCCGTTACACCTCCGAGTGCTGATACGACTACAACTGTTTTTTCTCCTTTACCGGCTGCAACAGCGGGAATATTTTTTACGATCGCTACGACTTTATTTATGTTTTCTGCATTGGCTACTGAAGTGCCACCGAATTTTAAAACCTGCATTGTTTGCTATTTGAATAGATGAAAGATTTCGCTGATGAACAAAAGAGTAGTAACTCTTTGAGAAGCTTTGTAAAGCCCGGGGTTGATATGGTAAATACAATCCGCTTTAGCGGATTGTTCCTGTTGTCGTAATAATAATGGAAGTGGCAATGGAATTCACTGCTTTAATAGAAGCTGAAGTAGTTGATGAGGCGATATGATTTAATATACTTGCCACGTTGTTAAGTGAGGCACAAGATACAGAGGAATTATGAGACTGGAAATTATTTTGCCAATGATTCGGCTGCTTTTTTTACACTACCCGATTTTATTAACAACTGTTTGGTTTTATCATAATCGGTGAGTTTCATTCTTTCCATCAGCATTTTTACACCACGATCGATCAGCTTTTCATTGGTGAGTTGCATATTCACCATCTTATTATCTTCTACCCTGCCGAGTTGTATCATCACTGTTGTAGAGATCATATTCAGCACCAGTTTCTGCGCGGTACCACTTTTCATGCGGGTGCTGCCTGTTACAAATTCAGGCCCTACCACCACTTCAATGGGAAAATCGGCGGCTGCACTAACAGGTGTATCCGGATTACAGGAAATGCTGCCGGTGATGATCCCGTTTTTACGGCATTCATTCAGTGCACCGATTACATAGGGTGTTGTACCGCTGGCTGCAATACCGATCACCACATCTTTATTCGATACATTAAATACCTGCAGATCTTTCCATCCTTGTTCCGCATCATCTTCTGCAAATTCGATAGCGGTAGTAATAGCTTTGGAACCGCCGGCGATCACTGCGATCACCAAACCCTGTGGCACACCGTAGGTCGGCGGGCATTCACTGGCATCGACGACAGCCAGGCGGCCGCTGGTGCCGGCTCCTATATAAAATAAACGACCACCCATCAGCATCTTGTCGCTGATCGCTTCCGTTAATTTTTCTATTTGTGGGATTGCTGCTTTTACTGCAGCAGGAACTGTATTATCCTCTGCATTGATATGAGTAAGAATTTCACCAACGGACATTTTTTCCAGGTGACGATAAGAACTGGTCTGCTCCGTAATTTTCTCAAATGCCATAAATCATCTTTTAACTATGGTAATCGATCAAGCCATTCATTGGTTTCTTCATCACTTTTCCCAACTCGAATTCATAGCCCCTGCAAAGTTCTTTCAACACATCCTTAAATCCAAATGCGACACTACCCACAAAGTTGACCGGATACTTCCAGATTTCATTGTATTTGCAAAGATGATTAAAGAAAAAGTCATTCAGGCCATCTTCGATGATATTTTCTATCATATAATGAGTGCGGTTTTCTGCAAGGAACTTTGCAAAACCGGCTAAATACCTGTTGGGTAATGGTTTCTTATATACATTTTCCAGGATCTCTGCCGTATTGGTCAGGTAGGTCACATCAAAACGACCACGCAATTCTTCATCAAATGTGCCATACAGATAATATTGCAATACTTTTCGTCCCAGGTAGGCCCCACTGCCTTCATCGCCCAATACATATCCAAGCCCCGGGCTGTTCCGTACTATCCTGCTTCCATTATAATAACAGGAATTGGAACCAGTTCCCAATATACAGGCGATCCCTTTTTCGTGACCGCATACCGAGCGGGCGGCACCAAGCAGATCACTGTTGACCTCTATCGCTGCTTTCGGAAACACTTTGCGAAGTGCATTTTTTACCAGTTTTACATTGGCAGGATTAGCGCAACCAGTACCATAATAATACACTTCATCGATCCGGGTATTTTTAAGCCGGGGAATAAGTTCTTTGACGAGCAGATCACGGATCTGTCCGGTATCCAAAAAATAAGGACTGATCCCCTGCGTGATAATTGACCGGGTTTTACCATCCCCTACCAATCCCCACTCGGCTTTGGTAGCCCCGCTATCTGCTATGAGTTGTATTGACATTTTTTTATTGTTATTATGAAGAAGGCAATCTTTCGGTTTGACAACCGGCAGTTAATTTCTGATTATTGGATGAAGCCGCCACTCCAGGACACTGACTGCCGGCTGTCAAACCGCTAGACTGCTACACTGAACTTGGCATTCCGTTCAAATCCAGTATTTTGCAGACAAATTACGCTAAAGATAAATGATGGGAACTAAAAAATTGCAGGTTTGGCTACCACTTCTCTTCTCCATAGTATTGATCGCAGGAATGTTTTTCGGGTATAAGCTGAACACAGCAGGTAACACTAAGGGTTTTTTTCAAACCAGTAAATCCACCTCGCTTCAGGAAGCACTCGACCTGATCCGTTTAAAATATGTTGATGCGGTAAATATCGATTCACTCGAAGGTGGCGCTATACAGGAAATGATGAGCGCACTCGATCCGCACTCCGTATATTTTCCACCCGTTCAATTGAAAGAAGTCAATGAAGAACTGGCCGGCAATTTTGACGGCATCGGTGTTGAGTTCAATATTTTTAATGATACGGTGAATATAGTATATGTAGTACCTGAAGGTCCGAGTGATAAAGCCGGACTGAAGATCGGTGACCAGTTATTAAAAGCGGACAGTAGTTTCCTGAGTGGAAAAGGACTGGGTACCGCGCAGATCAAGGAACATATACGTGGTGAAAGAGGATCGAAAACCAACCTCGTTGTGTTGAGAAATGGCGCACAGCAAACGGTACAGGTAACAAGAGGAAGTATACCCGTGTATTCAGTCGATGCTTCTTATATGATCGATGCTACTACAGGTTATATCAAGCTGAATAAATTTACCGAGACCAGTTACGAAGAATTCATGAGTGCATTGGAAGGATTGCAGAAACAAGGCATGAAGCAACTGATCTACGATCTGCGTGGCAATGGTGGTGGCTATATGAATGAAGCCATCGATATGGCTGATGAATTTCTGGATGGAGATAAATTAGTCGTGTATACACAAGGCGTCAATAGTAAAAAACGCGAATACCGCTGTAAACGCCCGGGTTTATTTGAAACAGGAAAACTGGTATTATTGGTAGACGAACTTTCTGCCAGTGCTACGGAAGTATTGACCGGCGCTTTACAGGACTGGGACAGGGCCACGATCGTCGGCCGCCGCACATTTGGTAAAGGATTGGTGCAGGAGCAATATGATCTGAGTGATGGTTCGGCACTCCGTTTAACAGTTGCGCGGTATTATACACCATTGGGAAGAAGTATTCAGCGTCCTTATGACAAGGGAAAGAAAGTGTATATGGATGAGATCTGGGAGCGGTATTCCAATGGCGAAGCATTATATGCCGATTCCAATAAGATCAGTAATGGAAAACAATTCGAAACACCGGCTCATCGCATCGTATATGGTGGTGGCGGTATCATGCCGGATATATTTGTGCCCATCGATACTTCTACCTATCCTGCCGGTATCAACCGGATCTTTGTAAATGGCAACTTCAATAATTTCGTTTATCTCTATTATTTGCGTCATCGCCCTGATATTGATAAATATTCTTCTGCCGGTGCTTACCTGCAGGGATTCGAAGGAATGAATGGCATGTGGGATCAGTTTACACAATATGCAGCGAAAGATTCTGTGAACCTGCAGGTATTAAATGATCAGCAAAAGGAAGTATTGCAAAGAAGATTAAAAGCCTATCTCGGCCGGTTTCGCTGGAGAAACTCTGGCTATTACCAGGTATTGAATGATGATGACCTGGTGATCAGGAAAGCGGTGGAAGAGTTGAGGAAATAAGAAATGAGGAAGTAAATGTAAAATGTAGGATGTAAAATATAAAATGTAAAAGGAGTGATCGGTATCCGGCCACTCCTTTTACATTTTACATTCTGGATTTTGCGGTTCTACATTTACTTCCTCATTCCTTATTTCTCATTTCTTATTCTCCATTCCCCAACCTCTTATCCAACACCTCCTTCTTCTCTACTTTATAAGAAAGTACCAGGCCAAATCCACCGCCGATAGCGATCATGGAAAAATAAACGGCCGCCGGTTCTACACGGCGCGGAATAGCAAAGGTATCAAGCAGGAAAGCCAGTAATAATCCTACACCGGCGCCGACCAGTAAGGAGCCGGGCGGCGATACACTTCTTTAGGGTTCATGCCTTTCTCGATCATAGCCAGGTTTTCCCGTTTGTGCATATACACAACCCCAAAAACCAGTAAGAAAAAGCCCAGCGGGATCAAAACGGCCACAAACATCTCTGTTGCGTTCATAACTAGTGATTTATTGTTATTTTATAAATTTTGTTTCTGTTCTTCTATGACTGCCCTTTTTAAAGAGAGGTTACAGGTTGAAAGAACTTTTTTTGAGGATCAGCCTGCCCGGGCAAACTGGTCACGAAATTAGGACTACGGCTTGCTGAAAGAGGTTACAGGGGTAAAATAAGAAATGAAGAATAAGGAATGAGGAAGTAAATGTAAAACCGCAAAATATAAAATGTAGAATGTAAAAGGAATGGCCGCTTATTAAACACCCCTTTTACATTCTATATTTTGCGGTTTTACATTTTACATTCATTTTCTCATTCCTTATTCCTCATTTCTTATTTCTTATTTTCTCCCCGCATCCTGTAACCCAATTCCTTACTTTGTAGTCTTACTCACAGAATGTCTACCGGACTGAATGATAACGAGATCATTAGCAAAGTTTTGGCTGGTGACCAACAGGCGTATGCCGGGTTGGTGAACCGCTACCAGAACTATGTTTTCACGCTTACTTTACGGTTTACCAAAAACCGTGAGGACGCGGAGGAAGTCGCGCAGGATATATTTATAAAAGCTTACCGGTCGCTGGTCAACTTCAGGGGAGAATCGAAATTCAGTACCTGGTTGTATACGATCGTCAATACAACCTGCATCACATTCCTCCGGAAGAAAAGACTGGATATCCATTCGCTGGATGATGAAAAAATATTTGAAGCAGCTGATAATCCTGATTCCGGCATGGGCGCCAACCAGGTGGAACAGAAATCAAGGGTAACGATGGTTACACAGGCTATCAACCTGCTAAGTCCTGATGATGGACAGATCATAACTTTGTTTTATAAAGCCGAACAAACATTGGAAGAGATTGCGCAAACATTGAAGATAGAACCGAATACAGCCAAAGTAAGATTGCATAGAGCAAGAGCGAGGCTCAAAGAAAAAATGGAACAGTATTTTTCACAGGAAGTGAAAGACCTGTAACTGTAAAATATAGAGTGAAAATGATTTTTACTATTAAAAAGAATGACTATGGATGCAACTCATAACAGCGATCAGCAGGATATGGAAATACGCCTATGGGAATATATCGATGGACTGTCTGCAGAAGCTGAAAAAACAGTGATTGAACAATTACTGCAAAATAACAACGCCTGGAAAGCGAAATACAGCGAGTTGCTGGATATACATCAATTGATGCAATCTTCCGAACTGGAAGAACCTTCGCTGCGGTTTACCAAAAATGTAATGGAAGAAATTTCGAAACTTCATATTACACCGGCTACCAAAACCTATATCAATAAAAATATCATCCGCGGTATTGCCATCTTTTTTGTTACCACCATTGTCGGTTTCCTGGTATATGGATTTGCACAGGTCGATTGGTCAGGCAGCAGTTCCGGTTCCGGTGTTTCCAACATACCCGTTGATATGAGCAAGGTCGATATCAGCAAATTCTTCAACAGCACCTATATGAATGTATTTATGATGATCAATGTGATACTGGGTCTTTTCCTTCTTGATCGTTATCTCGCTGCCAAAAGAGAAAAATTACATAAAGATGCTTAGTGAAGCAGTTCATTAAGTCCGGTAGAGCCTTTCGTGAAAACGGGAGGCTCTTTTTCTTCTGTCAGAGTGTGGCTATAAGTTGTGGTGTTAGGTGTTAAGTTTTAAGTGTTAGGTTATCTTGATAACCGGTAGTTAACTATCCATTTTCACGCTCTTCATCACCCAACACCTAACACCTAGCACCTAACATCATTCTCCCCTAACACCTGTCAGCAGAATCAGTACATTTGCTTCCAAATCACCGCTATGGATATCAGGAATAATATATTGGAGACGATCGGTAATACCCCTATGATCCGCTTGAATAAGATCACCAGGGATCTTCCCTGTCCCGTGGTCGCCAAAGTGGATTATTTCAACCCCGGTAATTCGATCAAGGACCGTATGGCGCTGAAGATGGTGGAAGTAGCGGAAAAACAAGGCCTGTTAAAACCCGGCAGCACGATCATCGAATGCACTTCCGGCAATACCGGTATGGGACTGGCCCTGGCAGCTGTGGTCAAAGGATACAAATGTATTTTCACGACTACTGATAAACAATCCAAAGAGAAAAGTGATATCCTGAAAGCCGTGGGCGCCGAAGTGATCGTTTGTCCCACCAACGTAGAACCCGACGATCCCCGCAGCTATTATTCCGTAGCCCGGCGCTTGCATGCCGAGATCCCTAATTCCTTTTTTTGTAACCAATACGATAACCTCGCCAACAGGCAGGCGCATTATGAAACCACAGGCCCGGAGATCTGGAAACAAACCGATGGAAAGATCATCCACCTGGTCG
>CAMLGR010000166.1 GCA_946479615.1 uncultured Bacteroidota bacterium
GTACCAGGAAAAGGTCTTCATTTGTCCTTTTCATCAGGTATTTTTCACGTGCATACTTTTCCAGGGTGCCAGGATCTGTTCTAAGTTGCTCTAATTCCTTACGTTCCGTAGCGATACGGGCGGTATAATAATCCTTGCTTTGTTGTAATTCCCTGAGCTGTTGAGTGCGGGTATATTGGGTAAAAATGTCGTTTTTATCAATAAATAACATGATGGCGGCAAATACGCCCAATGCGATCAGGTATTTGCTCTTGAGCCAGGCTGGTATCTGATTGATCAACTTCATTACGTGATAAAGTTAACAGAGAAAAATGTAAAATGTAAACTTTTGAACTTAAAATGTAATAGTTGCATGGGAATGTTCTCCACAAGAAATAATAACTTGTAAATAAGATGGAAAATATGTTCACACTTGTCGATGCGATCAACAGGAATGACAAGGCGACTGTCACCCGTTTGATCGATGAAGATCCTTCCCTTATCACTCAGAAAGATGGATCAGGCGCTACAGCCCTTCACTATGCAGCCATGTGCGGCAACCGGGAAATAGTATTGTTACTGTTGGAACGGGGAGCGGCTATCAATGTGACAGATGATCAATATGGCGCTACGCCCACCGGCTGGGCTATCGAGTTGTATCGCGAACGTGGTGGTTTCCTGGCCCTCGAACTGGCCGATCTTGCCCACGCGATCCGTAGAAAAGATGCTCATTGGGTAACAAGATTCGTGACCCGGTTCCCGGCGCTGAAGAATGCGATTTCCTTAAAAGGAAAACCTTTTGCTCAACTTGCTGCCGAATCAGGCAATGAAGAAATAAAGAAAATCTTTCTTTAAGTACCCCGCGGTCCTCTGTGTCTACCCTGTGTAACTCTGTGGTATATGCCCTGTAGTAAGATATCAGATTAAAGTATTTAGTATTTAGAACTGATGAATAGAATCTCTCCGACAAGAATTATACGCAGAGGATCACAGAGATTGAACAAGCTGTATACTGCTTAGTATAAAAAAAATGAGAAAGCAGGATCCCCTGCTTTCTCATTCCTTAGTAAGACGGTTATTATTACTTACCGAATTTGATCTTGCCTTTTGGATAGATCGCCGAACTTCCCAATTGCTCTTCGATACGCAGCAGTTGGTTGTACTTTGCCATACGGTCCGTACGGGAAGCCGAACCGGTTTTGATCTGTCCGCAATTCAGGGCCACAGCCAGGTCAGCAATCGTAGTATCTTCTGTTTCACCACTGCGATGGCTCATGATCGTGTTATAGCCATTGTGCTGGGCGAGCGTTACGGCATTGATCGTTTCGGTGATCGTACCGATCTGGTTAACTTTTACCAGCAATCCGTTGGCAATACTTTTATCAATACCCTGTTGCAAACGGGTAACATTGGTAACAAACAGATCATCGCCTACGAGCTGGCATTTTTTACCAACTGCTTTTGTAAGACCTGCCCATCCTTCCCAATCATCTTCTGCCATACCATCTTCGATGGAAGCGATCGGGTATTGGTTCACCCATTTTTCCCAGAATTTTACCAGTTGATCGCTGCTCATTTCCTTGCCACTGCTTTTATGGAATACATATTTTTTCTTTTTGGAATCCCATAATTCACTGTTGGCAGCATCCATAGCGATCACGATCTGTGAACCGGCTTTATATCCTGCTGCATCAATTGCTGTCAGAACGGTTTCAATCGCTTCTTCATTGCTTTGGATATTAGGTGCAAATCCACCTTCATCACCTACGTTGGTGCTGTATCCTTTTTTCTTCAATACCGATTTCAATGCATGAAAAATTTCTACTCCCCAGCGCAAGCCGTCGCTGAATGTAGTCGCGCCAACCGGCATCACCATAAATTCCTGGAAATCGATCTTGTTATCGGCATGCGCACCACCATTGAGGATATTCATCATCGGGATCGGTAATACTTTTGCATTCGTACCACCGATATAACGGTATAAAGGCAGGGCCGCTTCTTCGGCAGCAGCTTTGGCTACGGCCATGCTCACGGCGAGCAAGGCATTGGCACCGATGTTTCCTTTATTAGCTGTGCCATCCAGCTCGATCATCATCTGGTCGATGCCTGTCTGGTCAGCTACATCATAGCCCAGCAAAGCGGGTGCTACGGTTGTATTTACATTCTTAACGGCTTTTAATACTCCTTTGCCTAGATATTTTTTCTTATCGCCATCACGCAGTTCCACTGCTTCGTGGATGCCTGTACTGGCGCCGCTTGGTACAGCTGCACGTCCCAATGCACCCTCATCAGTTATTACATCAACTTCTACTGTAGGGTTACCACGGCTGTCCAGGATCTGCCGGGCAAAGATTTCGGAAATGTAACTCATAGTTTATTGTCTGTTTTTTATTTGAATAGTTTGGTTGCCCTATTATAAAATATGGCTTGCAGCATCGTTGTATTATTGGCTTGCCTGGCTGGTGTTGGCGGTCAGACTTCTGAAAACTTCTTCCAGGCTTTGGTTTTCGCTGTGCAAAGAAACGATATTGAGATTATTTGTGGAAGATAAATTCACGATCTGGTGACGCAGCGCTTCCGGGTCATCGGTACCTAACTGCCAGTTGTTAGCTTCCGCGCGTAATACTGTTTTTGCAGCCGGCAGATTTCTAAGAAGTGTTTCATCGATTTCTTCTTTGAAACCTACTTTCACAATATTGGATGAAGATTGTTTACGCAGGTTGACCAGTTTATCATCTGCTACGAGGTTTCCTTTATTGATAATAATAACGCGGTCGCATATCGCTTCCACTTCCTGGAGAATATGAGAAGAAAAGAGCACTGTTTTATTTTGTCCCTGTTGTTTGATCACTTCCCTGATCTCGATGATCTGGTTGGGATCAAGTCCTGATGTCGGTTCATCGAGGATCAATACTTCCGGATCATGAATAAGCGCGGCTGCCAATCCTACTCTTTGTTTATATCCTTTTGATAACTGACCTATTTTCTTTTTGCTTTCTATTGTGAGGCCGGTGAGTTGAATGACCTCTTCGATACGTTGTTTTGATTTACCATTCAACTGGTGCACTTCGGCAATAAAACTTAGATATTCTCTTACATACATATCGTAATACAGAGCATTCAATTCCGGCAGGTAGCCTATTTTCTTTTTTGTTTCGAGCGGTTGTTCGGAAACATTCACACCACACACAAATGTTTCACCGCTGGTCGCCTGCAGGTAGCCGGTAATGATTTTCATCGTGGTGGATTTGCCGGCGCCATTGGGTCCGAGGAAACCCACGATCTCACCTTTATCTACTTTAAAGGAAATGCTATTAACGGCCTTTTGCTCACCGTATTCCTTCAGAAGATTTCTTACTTCAATTGACATAAGGCAAACGTACGGTAATTCCGGGAAACCGGGAGGTAACAGGCGGTCTTGCAGTCTTTCAGCCGGTGATTCTCAGTCGGAAATTGTATGACAGCGGACAGGATTGCGGGCTGATGTGCATAACAAATTTTTTAACAGGAGCGGCTTGGAGTAAAGGGCCGGATAAGCTATCTTTGTAATCATGAGGCCAGTTCCAAAATCAACAAAAGCGCTGTTTGCTGTATCCAGCATCTTTATGATGCTGACACTGGCCTGGCTCACTGTAAGTCTTCCTTTTGTCAATAGCGCACGACAGTCGGCTCAAACTACAAAAACCACTTCTGCACCTGCTGACCAGGAAGACGACAACAAAAATCCTTTTGCGAGTACTACGGAAGAAAAAGCGCCGGGCAGTGGCAACACCATCGCAGAAGAATACCTCCACGATCATTATTCCTGCGAACATTATATAGCCGTCCCTTCAGCAGAATATAAAGTTGAACATGCCTCAACCTACCTCGCTTTTCACGGCGAGTTGATCTCCCCTCCACCGGATGTTTGCTAAAACATAGTACCGGCAGTATCAATCTGGATATAAAATAGTTTTCAATGGACCAGTTCCACTGGTCATCGCCTTATTATATTTTTTATACAATATAAATATCCTGTACAGCCCGGTAAGGATCTTCCGACACTACAATTTATTACACGATTCATTGCCTGGTACAGCCATGCTGTGCCTGTGCATGAGTGAACTCACATGCCTGCAATGGCAACAAAAATTTTATTATGAAAACTATGTATGAAAAATTGTTTGAAGGCAACAAACAATGGGCTGAAGATATGCTGAAACGTGATCCCCTGTTTTTTGAAAAGAATGCCAAAGGACAAAAACCACCCATATTATGGATTGGCTGTTCCGATAGCCGTGTTCCTGCCAACGAGATCACCGGCACTTTACCGGGCGACATCTTCGTTCACCGCAATATTGCCAATATGGTAGTGCATACCGATATGAGTATGCTGAGCGTACTTGATTATGCTGTCAATGCATTGGGAGTAACCGATGTTATTGTATGTGGTCACTATGGTTGTGGTGGTGTCATGGCCGCTATAGGAAATAAGCCTCTTGGACTGATCGACAACTGGCTCAGGAATATCAAGGATGTATATCGCCTTTACGAACGCGAACTGAATGTTATAAAAAATAAAGATAAAAGAGCAGAGCGCCTGGTAGAACTGAATGTAATGGAACAGGTGTTTAATCTCACTAAAACATCGATCATTCAAAGCGCCTGGAGCAAAGGTCAAAAACTGGCGGTGCATGGTTTGGTGTATGATGTAAAAACAGGTTTACTGAATGATCTCAGTGCAACCGTATCAGATAACAGCGAACTACCTGAATTTTATCTCGTGGAAGCTGAAGCTGTTTAATTTATCAACGTAAAATTCAATAAGAAATAAATAAGAGACCGAGTATGAAAAGTAGTATGTTAAAAGAGCTCAGGAGTGATCTGCCTGCCAGCATTGTTGTGTTTTTTGTGGCATTGCCACTGTGTCTTGGTATTGCACTCGCTTCGGGCGCACCATTATTTTCCGGAATCATATCGGGGATCATTGGTGGTATTGTAGTAGGAGCAGCCAGTGGTTCAAGACTGGGTGTCAGCGGACCGGCAGCAGGATTGGCTGTCATTGTACTATCTGCTATCACTGTTACATTCAACGGTTCCTATGAAACATTTTTGCTGGCTGTGGTGCTGGCAGGTCTTATACAGGTAATACTCGGTTTCTTACGGGCCGGTTTTATCGGTTATTTCTTTCCTTCTTCGGTGATTAAAGGAATGCTGACAGGAATAGGTCTCTTGATCATCTTAAAACAAATACCTCATGCGCTTGGCTGGGATAAAGATGTGGAAGGCGATGATGCTTTCCTGCAAGCCGATGGCGGCAATACCCTGGGATCGATCGGTAAGGCATTTGAATATGTTACACCCGGCGCTGTGTTGATTGCAGTTGTATCGCTGGGGATATTGATCTTATGGGATAAAGTGCTGAGTAAAAAGCATAAGATATTTCAATTACTGCAGGGGCCGATCGTGGTGGTGATACTCGGTATCGTTGCCAACTATTGTTTCCAGCAGGGCATATTGAATTTCAGTTTGAAAGATGACCAGGTAGTCAGACTACCGGTACCAGATAGTGTAGCCGGGTTTTTCAGCCAATTCACTTTCCCCAATCTATCTGCCTTTGCCAATCCTGATGTATATAAGATAGCATTTATCATTGCTATTGTAGGTAGTTTGGAAACTTTGTTAAGTGTGGAAGCTACGGATAAACTCGATCCGATGAAAGGCACTACACCTACCAATCGTGAATTGAAAGCGCAGGGATTGGGAAATATCTTTTCAGGATTGATCGGCGGATTGCCGATTACACAGGTGATCGTTCGCAGTTCGGCAAATATCACATTCGGGGCAAAGACAAAAATGTCTGCGATCATGCATGGTTTCTTTTTATTGATCAGCGCGATCTCTATTGCCGGTTTACTGAATATGATACCACTTGCGAGCCTGGCCGCTATATTATTAATGGTAGGGTATAAGCTGGCTAAACCTTCTTTGTTTATACAGATGTATAAACTGGGGTGGGAGCAATTCATTCCATTTACCATGACTGTAGTGGCAATCCTGGCTACCGACCTGTTAAAAGGAATTACTGTTGGAATCCTGTTTGGTATTTTCTATACGTTAAGACATAGTTACCGTAATTCTCATCACATGAAGAATGTGGTAACAACACAGGAAGGACGCAAGGTGCATCACCTGGTGCTGGCCGAAGAAGTTTCTTTTTTTAATAAGGCCAGTGTGATCAAAGCGCTGGACGCTATTCCATCCGGATCAAAAGTGATCATCGATTGTACGAATTCCAAATCCATCGCGTATGATGTGGTGGAACTGATCCAGGAATTTAAAACGAGTGCACGATCAAAGAAAATAGCAGTGGAGACTGTCAACTTTATTGAGCCTGAGTATGCGGTTGCCCGGGACATTAAGCATTAGCCTTTTGCTTAATTCCCGTAACTTTCATGCGGCTTGCTTATGGCAGGCCGCTGATTGTTATAGGCTTACTTATTTCCATATTATTCATCCTGGGATATGCGGCTATTGTGCTGGAACATCCGCTACGCATTAACAAAGCGGCTTCCGCATTGGTAACAGGAGTAATTTGCTGGACCGTATACGCTTTTTTTGCAGAAAGCAAAGAACTTGCTGCTGAACAATTGGGTTCTCACCTGGGTGAGGTATCGGGTATTCTTTTTTTCCTGCTCGGCGCAATGGTGATTGTGGAACTGATCGATGCGCATGATGGATTTGAGATCATTACAGAACGAATACAAACTACCAATCCAAAAAGATTGATATGGTTGATAGGATTTATTGCTTTTTTCCTGTCTGCTGTTCTTGATAATCTTACGACTACGATCGTGATGATCTCCCTGCTTCGTAAGGTAATTCCAACTAATAAAGAACGACTGTTATTTGCCGCATTGGTCGTTATTGCTGCGAATGCCGGTGGCGCCTGGTCACCGATCGGCGATGTTACTACAACGATGTTATGGATCGGCGGGCAGATCACTCCTGTCAATATTATCATCAAATGTTTTTTACCGGGGCTTGTTTCCTTTGCTGTCCCTGTATTTTTGATAAGCCGGCAAATGAAAGGCAGCCTGGCCAGGATGGAAGAAAAAAAAGCGGAAACACCTTATTCACGAAGGGATAGCAGGATTGTATTGGCCGTTGGATTGACTGTATTGTTATTGGTTCCGGTTTTTAAAACGATTACGCACCTGCCTCCATTCATGGGTATTCTCCTGGGATTAGGTATTATGTGGATCATTACAGAAATGATACATAGCGGGAAGGACGAAGCGGAAAAAGGAATTTTGTCTGTGAATCATGCCTTGCGAAAGATCGATACACCCAGCATTTTATTTTTTTTGGGAATACTGATCAGTATTGCTGCTTTGCAGGTAACAGGGGTATTGACAGGTGTGGCTATGTGGATGGATAGAACGATTGGCAATGTGAATGTCATTACTATCGTTATCGGTTTTCTTTCTTCTGTGGTAGATAATGTTCCGCTGGTAGCGGCAGCGCAGGGAATGTATCCCTTACACCAGTTTCCCACGGATCATTATTTCTGGATATTTCTTGCTTATTGTGCCGGTACCGGCGGCAGCGCTTTGATCATTGGTTCGGCAGCAGGTGTGGCTGCAATGGGAATGGAGCGTATTAATTTCTTCTGGTATCTTAAAAAAATTACCTGGCTGGCTGTTCTTGGTTATCTGTCCGGCGCTGCTGTTTTTATTTTGCAGGAATATTTATGAATATCAAACCTTAATCCATCCCTCCGTGGTCCTCTGTGTCTCCTTTGCGATCCTCTGTGGTATATGCCCTGTAAGAGAGATCCTATTCATAACCTCACTCCCGGACTTATTCCACGGAGGAGTTATTATTAAAGGTCATCATACTGGTATAAGGGATCGATAGCGGTGCCTGCTTTCATTTCAAATACAGGATTAATGATACCGCTATCCAATCCATATACCCAACCATGCAGATCGGGACTTTTTTCATTTTTCCAGGCACGTTGTATCGTGGATGTTTTGGCAAGGCTCTTTACCTGTTCTTCTACATTTAATTCTACCAGCCTGTTTACACGTTTGCCTTCTTCTTTAATATCATCTAGTTCGGTGCGGTGTAAACGGTATACATCTTTGATATTGCGTAACCACATATTCAGTACCGGTCTGAAATCATGATTGCTCATAGCTGCTTTAATACCTCCGCAACCATAGTGCCCGCAAACGATCACATGCTTTACGTTCAGGTGATTGACAGCAAAATCGAGAACGCTTAAAAGATTTACATCGGTATTGATAACAAGGTTGGCAACATTACGGTGTACAAATATTTCACCGGGTTGGGTACCGGTGATCTCATTGGCCGGAACACGGCTATCGCTGCAACCGATCCATAGAAATTCGGGTGTTTGCAAATGAACCAGCCTGTCGAAAAATTGTGGGTCCTCTGTTGTTTTTTGCTTGGCCCAGTCTTTATTGTCGCGTAATAATTTTTCGTATGCGTTCATGAGATCTTCTTTTGGCAAAGATACTTATCATGAAGGAAAGAATTGAATAAGTTCTCTCTTCATATCTCATCCGACTTTTCAGGCAAGTGGTTATATTCTCCGCGCAATGCATACCAGCCAAAGATCATCAGACCGACAGCGATCGGGGTGAAAATGCCGATGATAATCACCCAGATCACCGGGTTATTGATATCTTTTTTACCAGCCGGATCGATATGAGTAACCGCACCTGCTACTAAAAAATAAATAACAATGGGCGCCAATACCAGCCAGATGATCCCTAAATATTTTTTTATGCTATTCATATAGTTATTTTAATCGGTAACGTCTTCATCAATTTTATTACGCAGGTAAATGGCACCTATGATCAAACACAAAGCTGCTATACCTATCGGGTACCAGAGACCAACCAGCGGATCTTTGGGATATGTAGTCGTCAATGATAAACCAATAAACGGAACCAGTCCTCCAAACACGCCATTGCCGATATGATAAGGTAATGACATGGAAGTGTACCTGATCCTTGTCGGAAATAATTCTACCAGGAAAGCAGCAATAGGGCCATATACCATAGTTACAAAAAGGATCATGAAAAATACCAGCACAATAAAAAGGAAATAGGCATTACCTGCCAGTGTTATATTGGTATACTTTGTTGCAGAAACAGCTTTTGCTTTTGACAGATCGCCAAACGTAGTATCCGCATAGGTTTTTGTAAACTTCATTCCATCTGTTAATTCTACAGGCTGACTATAGGTTGTAATGGTTTTATCACCCAGTTTGAATAATTCTGTTTTGCTGGTGATCGCTCCTTCTTCCTTCACACCGGTTGAAGCAATCTTTGCTGCATCGATTTTACTTGATTGCAGGAACTGGTTAAAAATGGGCCTGTAAAGTAATATGCTAAGCAGCATGCCTGCCAGCATGATCCATTTTCTTCCTATTCTATCGCTTAACCAGCCAAAGAATAAAAAGAAAGGTGTAGCAAAGGCAATGGCCCAAAGCATGATCGTGCGGCTTTGTCCGAATTCAATACTGCATTTTGTTTCCAGAAAACTTTGTGCATAGAACTGGCCTGTGTACCAGATCACACCCTGGCCCATTACGGCACCGAATAAGGCGAGTAATACCATTTTAAAATTAGCCTTATGCGAAAAACTTTCTTTC